>JBCCSO010000854.1:0-2530 GCA_039199965.1 Chloroflexota bacterium
AATCTTATACGCTTTTCAACAATGGGGATCTGCTCAAATTCTTGACGCATGAAAGACAGTGGGCTAGTATCTCGGCTAGGACGCAAGAAAGACAGTAAACAACTCTATGAAATTTTCAATTCTTAATGAGGCTTATAAACTCGAAGTAGGCAGTACGGGTCACAGCAACGGCCGTATTTTGGTGTTTCGCTTTCCAAATGAGTTGGATGAGTGGGAACAAGTTGGGAATGCTCGGGTTTTGGTCATTGGTGGCCGTGAGGCACGAAATGAGTTAAAACGATTGTTGGTTGATGTTGGGCGTCCGACTCTAAAGGAATGGGTTCCTGATGGGATTAGTAGTAGTGTGCATACGGCTTTGCGTGAGTATGCTGGCCTGTAGGTTCTGATCCCTTAAGAAAAATTTGAAATAAAAAACGGCCGATCTGTCGCTTCGAAACTTTAGATCGGCCGCTTATTTGCAGCACCTTAACAATTAAATGTCTTGGTACGTTACCGCTTGTCGGCGGTTTTGGGTGAAGCTTGCTTCACCTTAAGGCAAATACGGTTTGCCCCAGTGCCCCGTACGGGACTCGAACCCGTGTTTTAGCCTTGAGAGGGCTACGTCCTAGGCCGCTAGACGAACGGGGCGGCTATGGGAGCAGAATAGTAACAAAATGACCCGCTTGGGTCAATCAAAAATTGCCATTTTTTACACGTCACTCGATAATTGCTGCCGAATCATATCCTAACCCAGAAGGAGAACACCATGATCAAAATTGAGCACCCCTTTCAGCATCATGTTGAACCCGGCACAAAGATTTATTTGAACAAAATTAGCACCAAAGCGGCCGACCACTACGGCTTTGACCGTAAAACGGCCGAAGACGAATTCAAAGACCTGCGCAAAGAGCTCATAGACCTACAGTTTAAGCTGTATGCTGAAGGTAAACAAAAGATGTTGATTGTTCTCCAAGCGTTAGACGCCGGGGGCAAAGACAGTACCATTCGCAAGGTGTTTCGCGGAGTAAATCCACAAGGCGTAGATGTCACCTCGTTTAAAGCCCCATCTAAAGAAGAGTTGGCCCACGACTACTTGTGGCGTGTCCACCAGCACGTCCCTTCTAAAGGAATGATCGGTATTTTCAATCGCTCACACTATGAAGATGTCTTGATCGTTCGCGTTCAAGACTTGGTTCCAAAATCAGTTTGGTCAAAGCGCTTTGACCATATCAATCAGTTTGAAAAGCTGCTAGCAGACACAGGCACCCGCATCATCAAAATCTATCTGCATATTTCAAAAGATGAGCAAAAAGAGCGGTTACAAGCACGAATCGATGATTCTACACGCAACTGGAAGTTTGAGTCTGGTGATCTTAAGCAGCGGGCAAAATGGGATGACTACTGGGGGGCGTTTGAAGATGTGTTCGCTAAGTGCACGATGGACTACGCCCCTTGGTACATTATCCCGGCCGATAATAAATGGTATCGGAACCTCGCTGTTAGTCGGATTTTGGTGCACACCCTACGTGAAATGGACCCGCAGTATCCGCCGCCCGAAGAGGGGCTGCACGACATTGTGATTGAGTAAGGCCAACAGAAGAAAATAGATAGCAGATGGAATCGGCCACCGGTTAGTTGTGAGGCGGATTTAATCAATTTTCAGGGCACTTTTTGCTTTCAAATCGCCTAAATGTGGGTTAGCTTCCCTCTCGCATTTCAGTGCGTCTCATCGGCATCACATCGATAACCTCAAAGTAAATTTCATCTGCATTAAGCTGATCAGCCCGATACTTAACGCCACCATCCTTACCAATTAACACAACCTCTAGAGAATCATCTGAATCAGTTTGGTATTTTTCAGCCATCGTTTGGGCAAACGTGCCATCAAGCGAGCCTGCAAAATTCGTTTCTAGTTGGTTACTATCGCCCACAAACCAAACCATATCTCGGTCCTCTACTAGTAAATTATCCTCAGAAAGTTGATTAATTATTTCTTGACGATTTTTTTCACCTATAAAAACAAATAGGATACGATTTTCCCATCTGAATGATTCAAGCGATTTTAAGCCCGGTTCAGGTTCAACTGTTGTACACGCCATCGCTGACAGCAAAGCTGCGGCCGAAAGCAGAGTGGTTTTAGTCCATACGTTCATGTTGGTATTGACGCACAGATACATAAGAATCATGAGAAATTATTCAGTAAACTACTTAGCGCTCATGCTTCTCATATGCTGATTCGTTAATTTACGCGCATGAAGAAGTTTAGCGCCCTTGGTTTACTTATTCTTGGATTAATCGGTTGTTCGTTGGAAACTGCACCATTGCCTGAAGCAGAACCTATCGCCCTAGAAATTGCTCAGGTCGAGCCCACGCTCCCATCAGCAACCGCAACATCTATCCCCACGCGAGTGGTTGACCCGATTCCGACTGAAGAACCCACAGCAATGCCAACTGATATCCCTACGGAAATTCCAACAGAAGTTCCCCCAACTCCGACCCTAGAGCCAACCAGTACCCCAACTGAGGAGCCGATTGTAGAAAAAGAAGAAGT
>JBCCSO010000855.1:0-2527 GCA_039199965.1 Chloroflexota bacterium
GCCGGTCATGCCAACCACAAAGGGGACGTTGTTGTTGGCAACAGCATCTTTAAGAATCGTTTCCAGTTCGTTCATTTTGACCTCCATTAAATGTGTTAAAGAATGTGAAGGAACGGCCAATAGATTAAGACAACTGCCTAAATTCCGTTCCTAAGTGGCCGCCTCGGGTAATAAGAAGATTATGGTGCGATTATTTTGATCAGGCAAGCCAACTTTTTCTCTGGAATTTGTGCCTAAATTTCTAATTGAAGGTTGTGTATGCAGCAGTAGCTAGTTTGATAGGCTCAGCGCTCTTTGCAGGCCCAAATCGGGGGTGTGATCAAGCAGTTATTGGTTCTGTGATTGCAGCTGGTAAATAGACTGTAAAAGTAGCTCCACCCAGCGGATTGTTTTGGGCCGTAATCTTTCCACCCATGCGTTCGACCATCTCTTTTGAGATGGCTAGACCTAGACCGGCCCCATCGTGGACCCTTGCATAGGTGTCTTCCTCTTGTTGAAACGGATCAAAAATATGCGGTAGGAACGCCTCATCAATTCCACGACCTGTGTCCGCGATGTCAAATTTGATCATTGGTGCAGATCCCTCTTTTGCCGAGCAGTCAATCTTGAAAGTGACCTTTCCCTTCTTTGTGAACTTGGCCGCATTGCTCAGCAGATTGAGGAACACTTGATTGGTAAGCTGTTTGTCGGCCGTCATTTTGAGGCTACCTGGATGGCAGGAAGTGTTCCATTCAACTTTAAACTGGTTTTGATTAACTGCCATCAGCGGTTGAGCTAAAAACTCAATCTCATTAACAACCTCAGCAATATAGAATTCCGTAATTTCAGCAGCATAGTGACCACCTTCAATTTTTGTAAAAGTTAGAATGCTGTCAATGACCTTGAGAAGGTGCTCGCCGGAACTCTGTATACGGCCCACATCAACCTGTAGATTTGTCAGATCAGTCCCATCTTCAACCGTTTCCTGAATGAGCTCACTGTAGCCGATGATGATATTTAAGGGGGTGCGCAGCTCGTGGCTCATTTTGGCCAAGAAATTAGATTTGGCCTGACTAGCGTTTTCGGCTTCATTTTTTGCCCACTCTAGCTGTCTGGTGCGTTCGGTTACCTTTTTTTCTAAGTTAGCCTTATTTGTTTCGAGCGCCGCCCGCTGCTCTGCAAGTACCTTGTTTTTCGCTTCGATATCTGTTTGGTTATCCCTTGCTCGTCTTGTAGAGAGGAAAAGAATCCCCCCTGATGTGACGAAGGTGATTGTCCAAAAGATCAAATCGCCAAACTGCGAATAGTTTGAGGGAGGAGCGGTTTCGATTTGTCCTGAATTGTGTAAATAAGAGATGATCGCCAGAGATACGAGGTCCAAAGCCAGTAGATAGAGGCTCTTTTTGAACGTGAAGTAGTACCCCACCATCACCATGAGGGGAATGTGTAGGCCAATCACTGGGTCTTGAACGCCGCGGAAAAATAGCGCAATGCCCGTGATCATGAACCATGTGAACGTGATCAAAAGGACGGCGGCTGCTTTCCATGCCTGCCTAGAAAGAAGGATGCCCCCGATTATAAGCACGGCCATGAGCGTCCCAGCGACTGAGTAAAAAGCGGGCAGATCAGAATCAGTGACACTAATTGGTCCAATAAGGAGATTAAATGTGCCTAGAAAAAAACCAGCCAAATAAATTCGATAGATGTAAATAGCATCTCTCAAATCATTTCCTTCTAGGTTTTTTGGCCCGTAGGTCCAAGTGTTAATAAGCTGTTTGATCATATGTGGAGGCTGATATTGTACCGCAACCAGTCATACCCGTAAGTTTACTATCTAACAATTCCAATTGGGGTTTTAGTGCCATATAAGCCTGCCTTATTTGTGTTTTTGGAGAATTCCCACTTGCTATTTAACCGGTTGTCAGGCAGAATAGTTACCCAAGGGTAACAAAAAAGACCGATAAGTCATCAGATTGAGTGAACTCCGGTTCTTACACTACTTTCAGAGTAGATAATGGCCGAGATAATCAGGATGTTTAATAAGATTTTAGTCGCTAATCGTGGCGAAATTGCTAAAAGAATATTCACCGCATGCCGTGAGCTGGGCGTGACTAGTGTGGCTATTTATTCAGATGCGGATGCGGGTGCGCAGTGGGTGCTAGCGGCCGATGAGGCTTACCCACTTGGTGGGACAACAGCGGCCGAAAGCTATCTAGATATTGGTAAAGTGATTGGAATCGCCAAGGCCAACGGGGTTGAAGCAATTCATCCTGGCTACGGCTTTCTGAGCGAGAATGCCAGCTTTGCCGAGGCGTGTGGCGAGGCCGGGATCAAGTTTATCGGGCCAAATCCAGAAGCGATGCGCCTCATGGGAAGCAAAGCAAGCGCCCGTGAGGTGGCCCAAAATGCAGGCGTGCCGGTGACGCCGGGGGTTGACGGAGCAGGTAAAAGCGATGTAGAGCTACAGGATGCGGCCGATGAGATCGGCTATCCCGTTTTAGTTAAAGCCAGCGCGGGTGGTGGTGGTAAAGGAATGCGGGTTGTTGAA
>JBCCSO010000856.1:0-2521 GCA_039199965.1 Chloroflexota bacterium
ATGTGACAGAACAGGTCGAACGGGAGCAGTGGCAGCGAGAGTTTACGGGCATGGTCGTGCACGATCTAAAGAACCCAGTTTCAACACTGTATACCGGCTTTGATTGGATGAGTCATGTCGCCTTAAACGAAGATACAGAGATGATCATTGACAACGGTCGCAGGGTGACTCAGCAGCTTTTAGACATGATTGACTCTCTGCTTGACATGGCTCGTATGGAAGCCGGACGTCTATCAACCGACTCTGAAGCGCTTGATATCAAAACAATTTTGCACGAACAGCTTGAAATCCTGACACCAATGGCCACAAAAAAACAGATCAACTTTTCACTCAAGGTTGCGCCGGGAGTTGAGCCGGTCTGGGGAGATCGCTCAATGGTTCGCCGTATCATCTCTAATCTGATTGATAATGCTCTAAAATTCACACCAACTCAGGGTGAGATCAATGTCCGCATTCTGCCAGACAAAATCTCAAGCATCACCAGCGCAGACTGCCGCGTTGAAATTGCAGACACTGGAAAAGGAATTCCGTTTGCCGACCGGGAGCGCATATTCAATCGATTCGAAATGATAGGAAATCGTGGGAAAACACATCGCGGAACCGGAATTGGTCTTTCATTTTGCAAGCAGGCTGTTGAAGCAATGAGTGGCCAAATCTGGGTTGAAAACAACCCCAATGGAGGAAGCCGATTTGTCTTTACGCTTCCCGGTATTCCAGAATTTGACGTATTAGATGAGCATGCGGCCGATACTGCTAAGCTCAAACCGGTCGGTGCACTTTAATTCAATTGTTTTCGCTATCTCCACCGGTTGCCTACAGCTCAGATGAAAGCCGTGCGACCTGATCATCATAATAGGTGATGTCACCCGGCCGGAGTCCTGCTACACGCCGATTCAAGAAGAAAATAGCCAGACGCGCTTTTGTCTTGTCTTCTTTTGACTTGCGTTCCCAACCAGATTCAGCCGCCATGCAAGATGCGTAGTATAAGTCCGTCACCCGATCCATCAGCGGCCGGAAATAAATGGCGCCCGTCAGTTCATCCATCTTCAGGACCTCATCCATCTCACCTTCTAATTTTTCAAGCTGATGAAGGCCCTCCGTTTTAAGCTCCGGCATAAAAGTATTCTGGAAAAGCTGACGAATTTGAGCAAAAAACGGTTTGTGAATCTGATTGCGCCGTACGTCCCTCTGGACCTGAGCCATGAGCACATTGTGCGCCCCTTCCCAATTTTCATAGACCACATTGTCGCGCAGCAGTCTGGGCAGCACGCTAAATGATTCGATGGCTCCGTTACCGGCCAAAATCTCGATACCCTGCAAAATAGACTCATGCGCCAGTACAGACGAACGATATTTGTTTAGATTGAGCGCCATCCGCAGAAATGCTAAATCATCCTCACTGGCTTTGCCGGCTTCAGCATCGTCCCAAATCTTGGTAATGCGCATCGACCCAGCCAGCACAGCGGCCATATCTGCTTTCATTTTCGTGAGCTGATCCTGCACCAGTGGGAAGCGAATGATCGGCTGATTAAAAGCCAGACGGCTTTGGGCGTAGGTCCAAGCCACCGTGTAAGCCCGGCGCATATTACCAGCGCATCCAAATGCATTGTAAATGCGTGATGTGTTGATGACGTGGGTCATCGCATCTTTGAATTCACCCACAAACCAAGCTTTGGCATCTGTAAACGTAATTTCGGCCGTGGCCAATGAGCGTGTCCCCAGCTTGTCTTTGATCTTGTGGATGGTGATCCCGTTAATCGAGCCATCGTCTAGCCTGCGCGGCACCAGAAATAGCCCCAGCCCTTTGGTGCCGTCTTCAGCCCCTTTTCGGGCGGTCACCAGAGCCAAATCGGCCGTGATATTTGAACAGAACCATTTGTCGCCGTTCAAAAACCAGACGTCACTATCGCTGTCTTCTGGTGTGGCAGTGACAGCGTTGGCTCCCACGTCTGAGCCACCCTGAATTTCTGTCAAAAACTGAGCCCCAGTAAAGTTGGTGTCATACTTTTCGTCGAGCAATCTGGGCAAAAACTTTTCACGGACCGCATCTGGTGCAGTATGCTGCAGTACTTTAATCAGCCCGGCCGTACACGCCAGCGGGCAGTTGTGCCCAGCCTCTCCGTTTTGGGCCGATAGGTAAAACAGGGACAAAGCAACCTTGTTGTTACCAGCCGTAGCCAAGGCAGACATGGGGCCACCGGCATAAATGTACCGTCCGGCCGCATGATAGTCAGGATGATACGCGATGTCCTGCACGTTCCGGCCGATCTCGTCTGTGGTCTGCAGTCGCGGCAAGTTTTCGTTTAGATTTGAACTGCGCACTAGTGGGTCGACTTGCTTGGCTAGCACACTCCCAAACTTATACAGCCGGGGCATTGTCTTGGCATATTTTTCTTTGCCCAGATACAGCTCAAGCTTGCGCTGAATATCTTTGTCGGCCGAAAAATAGTTGTCCGGCTGAAGCTGTAGCCATTCAGCCAACCGATTTTGGCCGATCTGGTTGGCTGGAATTGATTCTGTA
>JBCCSO010000857.1:0-2512 GCA_039199965.1 Chloroflexota bacterium
CGCGCACGCGGGCGTTCCGACTGTAATTGAGCACCTGCTGGGCATTGTGATTCAGCCGATCAAGATCCACAAAGGCCAACGGCCGGGGCAAATCCGCAAAGATGGCTGAATAAGTGTCATAGGTCGGCCGGTCCATGGTCAACGTCCTTGTTACTAGTTACCAAACGGCTCAAATACTGTATCCACATTGAGAGAATCGCCAACTTCTGCCAAATCCTCGCGCACCTCATTTATATCAAGCGCGGGCGGAACCATCACAACCGCTTCCATTGTAAATAGAAATCCGCCGCTCATCGGAGCTGGCTCCATGCCGGTGTCCATCGTTTCAATGCTGATCCCTTGCTCTGCTAAGTGATGGGTAATCTCATGAATAATGCCTTCGTGATCAGCTCCCCTCACTTTGATTTCATAAGAGGACCAGCCCGCAAACCGTTTAGAAAACCCACGTTTTGTTTCCCGCATCGAGACTTCATAACCGCTTTCGCGCAGAGACTTAGAATTTTCTACTAGCCCATCAAAGCGTGCGGTGGGTAGCGAGATTAACAGGAGCATCGCAAATTCACCTCCCAAGCGAGCCATCTTGCTGGCATCTACATTGCCATCGTGAGCCAAAACGAACCGGGTAATTTCTTCAACAATGCCCACCTTGTCATTGCCTGTCACCGTCATCACTATATTTTTTCTCATCGGATTACCTCTCAAATCGATGTTAGTTTGTGCGCTGTTCGGGATTATAAGTCATCAATTAAAAAATACCCCTTTACTCGTAAATTAGCATGTTTGGCGTGCCAAAATTTCCAGCTAAAGGCTTTTAAAACGATGACACCTGTCACTACTCAAGGTAACCAATAAAGATTAAGATTTCACCATGCTTCCAGAAAAGGAAATTGAATTATGAAATCGAAACAATTTGTTTTAATTGCGGGTGATCTGATCGCCCTGCTTCTATTTGTTTTCATCGGACAAATTCAGCACGGTCTCTTGGATGATGCAAACCCATTATTGAATGTATTAAACACAGCTTGGATCTTTGCCCTAGTTTGGTTGATAGTGGGATGGTTTGTGGGTGCGTTCCCATCTGACGAAATGGCGTTTACCCGCAGGAACTTAATCGATAAGTCATTAAACGCATGGTTGATCACAACCTTAATCGGTGTGGTGATCCGCGCATTTTGGATTGATAGTGCTGTCATTTTTAGAAGCTTTGCGATTGCTACAGTCGTATTTGGCCTGCTCTTTTTGTGGGCTTGGCGCATTCCATTTTTACTATGGCAGAGAAGAGTGGTCGGCCGTGCCGAATCCTCTCAGCTTGAGAGCGCAAGGGCTTGATACAGCCCGGCAATCTGCCTGCAGGGCATTTAGATTCAGCTTCTCACCTCAAGACAGCTTGGTTATAAATCAGACAACTGAGAAAATGACAAAGCCGTTGCAGGAAAACTAATCGGTGTTGTGGATAATACTGGCTCAACGAGGTGAAAAGTGATGAATCAACTGAAAATACTAGTATTAGGATTGTTTGTAGTCGGTTTGGCTGCGCTTTGGCTTGGTCATGAAACAAATGCTCAAGGTGGCCTAACACCTAATGCCTACCTGCCGATGATTCTTGTGGCCGAAGCATGTTCCACCACGTCCAGCGAGTCTTACTCTAGCGGGGTGGCTTTCCAATTTGACCAAGATAATCCGGTGCGGCCGGCGTTTAATCACGCTGACAAAAACATCGAGCTACGCAGCTATATCCTCAATTCAGACTCTAGTTTGCAGCGGGAACTGGTCGATTACGGCTCAGACGACCCGACTCAGCCCCCACAGTTGGCTACCCTTTTCAGCCCCAATCAGGTTCCCGCGTTTTCGGGGTTTTATCAGGTGCATCAGTGGAATTGGGCCTCGTCCCCAACGCCCGGAGAGCGGGCTGAACCGATCAGCTTCCCCAAAGTTACCGCCCTATCGTTTGATCTGGATTCAGGCACGCCACTCTATGCCCCATCGTCTGGCTATGATATCGGGGGCGGTGTTGAAGTGATTGTGCTGTTTGCGGATGAAGACACCGTGACCCTCCACTATACCCGCGAGGATTCGGCCGCGCGTGGCTACACCGTCCACATCGATCAAATCTGCACCAACCCGAATCTTTTAGCGCTGTATAACAGCTTGGATGACGCAAACGGCCCGCGCTACCAGTTCCCCTCCAGCGGATATGATTTGCCGACGCTACCGGCCGGGCAGACGTTTGGCACCACAAGCAACAGCGACATGGTGGTTGCCATCGCAGACACCGGTGCTTATCAAGACCCAAGATCGTGCAATGAGTGGTGGCAAATCCGGCCGGGCTACACGGGCTCTTGCCCACCCCAACAATAGAATAATAAGCAAAATTAATGTATTCATTCCACGGGAGGATAAATCCTTCTGCTACCAACGACGGCCTTCGGCCTAGGTTCAGGCCAAAGGCCGTCGTTGATAGCCGATGAGCTTTGGCTCACTGGCGATAAGAAATCGGCCATGGTGCAAGCGA
>JBCCSO010000858.1:0-2507 GCA_039199965.1 Chloroflexota bacterium
GCAATGACTCAATCATCTCTTTTAACTGGGCTTGCTCATCTGCTTGAATCATCTGCTGCTCAGCCCGCGGGGTTCGATCTGAAATGACAATTGAATCATCCGGATCAAGTGCAGCCAATTCACGCTTGAGGCCGGGGAGCCGGTTGTAACACAAATTAGTCGCTATACGATAGAGCCATGTTTTAAACTGTGCATCTCCCCGAAACTTCGCCAGATTCTGCCAAGCTCGGATAAAGGTCTCTTGAGCCAAGTCTTCTGCTTCTTGCGCATTCGACAGCAGTCGGTTGGTTAAGGTATACACATACCTTGCGTGCTGGTTGACCAGTACTTCAAAAGCTCGTGTATCACCTTGTTTCGCCCGCTTAATTAAGATCTTTTCTGCCGTCATAAAGCTTAAAATCCTGCGCTTTCAACTACTTAGAGCGATCTTTGATTAAAAAGTTTCACCAATTTGAGAATTGATATTTGATGAGATGATGAGATGAATGAAAAGCGTCCATCATCCTATCAATTTATTCAAATCAAAACGAATTTCGAAATTGGTGAAACTTTTCTGAAACCCCCCTGTCTAAGAAAACATAGCAGCAAAGTTAACGAGGTGATTTTATGGAAGATTCAATTGTAGCGATCACAATTCCGTTCATGGTGATGTTTATTGTAGCCACCGTTGCGGTTGTGTTCGTCCGGATGCTCAAACATCGTGAGATCATGCAGTATGCCAAACAAGGAATGTACCCTCCTTATCAGGTAAGCGGCAGAATGGTCCCCACTAAAGCTATGAAGAAAGGGGTAACCACTGCGGCCGTTGGCTTGGGTCTAACATTTGGCTTGTTGTTCATTGGTTTTGGCCCATGGCTGATCGCAGGGCTCATCCCACTATTTGTGGGCATGGGGATGATGACCAACGGCTGGATGGAAATGCGCGCCGGAATTCCACAACACCATGATGAGTGGGGCGATGAGATGCTCCCGGCCGAAAAGCAGCCCATTCCATTCAACGAGGATATCGATATCAAGATGTAATTTTCTCACACACGGGAGACTGCATGGACGCCTAAGGCAATGCCCTTAGGTTAGCCGGAAATTGGTTGCAGGTGATTGCCAATTCCCGGCTCTTGCGTAGAGGTGATAGTGACTGGTCACCTCTACGCTTTCTCTAAAAATGTATAAAGACTCAAGATCACATCTCTTTATCTACGGATGCCTTACCGCGTTAAGCATGTTTATTGTCATGCTGGTGCTTTTCGCGACGGCTGGAGAAATGGCTCTTGAGATCAACTCAGACGGCATTGTGCTTGAATCAAAGTTCATGCTGTCTCCCAAAAACGATTGGCAAACCTCTCTATTTGCAGGGGTGGGCATTATAACCTTTGGATTTTGGGCGTGGTTCTGGAGCCGGTATTTTTTACCTGAGCCACCCTTATACAAAGATTTTTAACAAAAAAATTCCTCTGCCCAAGATGGCACATCTGACACATTTTCCTTTCGAACACTTGGAATAAACCCGTGTCATTTAAGCAGAGTTTTTTGTGAGCATCTGCTCAATAGACCAGTCAGGTTTCAAAAATCTCGCCAAATAAATCAACAGATGGCGAAAAAATCTGACTGGTCTTTTAATTAAAACAGCAACATTGCTCAATTTACATGTAACGCAAAAATGTCTCCGGATCGTTTAAAAAGTCTCGAGTCAGCGTTACATGTTCTAAACTATTCCATTCAACTTCGCGCACTTGTCCTTCATCAAAGCTAAGGATTTGGGCACCGGGGTAGGCCATCAATATGGGAGAGTGGGTCGCAATGACAAACTGGGAGTTATGCACCTCAACCATCTCTTTTAGTAATGACAAAAAGCCAATCTGTCGGATGGGTGACAGCGGGGCTTCAGGCTCGTCAAGCAGATAAATACCGTTTGGAATAAATCTCTTTTGGAAAAGCAGCAAAAAACTTTCTCCGTGCGATTGTGCGTCTAATCCATCACCATAACGTCGCTTGAGGGCTGAAAGCTCTTTGTGAATTGGGCCTAACTGCAAGCCACGGGCAAACTCTGACCGGCCGCTCTCGTTGTATTCAGACTGAATACGCGCTTCTTCCGCTTTTAGATCAGACTCTAGCTGCTGAATCCGTTTGGCAAAGCCGAAGAAGTCTTCAGCCCGCAAAAAGAAACCGTTTGTATTGCGCGCGCTCCACACCAAACGCAGATAGTCGGCCAACGGCCGTACGGCGTCAAGCGTTTTGTCAGAGCGCAGGGGTTCACCACCTACAGCCGGAATATCGATGGCACAGGCCAAGGCTTCAATAAGCGTCGATTTCCCCGATCCATTTTCCCCTACCAAAAAGGTGATGGGTGCTTTCAGCTCCAAGCGTTCAAGTGATTGCACCACAGGAATGCTAAAGGGAAATGTGCGATCTAGCTCGGCCGGGATTTCGTTGAGTCGAATTTCTCTTAAATGAAGCATCGATTACTTTTGAGCGCGAATGATGTAGGCTTGCTTCTCATCGGCCGAAAA
>JBCCSO010000859.1:0-2502 GCA_039199965.1 Chloroflexota bacterium
GTAAAAGTCGGGCTTAAACTGATCAATATCTAAATCCAGCTGAGACGGTACGTGGGCCCCATCAATCAGAGTAATGATGCCCGCCTCGCGCGCCCGCTTGCACAGCGCTTCGGCCGGAAGCCGCATGGCCGTGGCAGAAGTGATGTGGCTTAAAAAGATCATTTTTGTGTTGGGTGTCACACCGCTCCAGATTTCTTCCAACAGCGCCTCTTCAGACTTAATCGGTAGGGTGATCGGCTGGCGTACCACGCTATACCCTTGTTTTTCAGCATAAAAATCTAGACAGTTGTCACAGGCCCCATACTCAAGATTGGTGGTGAGCACTTCATCCCCCGGTCCAAAATTGAGTGATTTAACAATCGTGTTAACGGCCGTAGTCGGATTGGGCACAAAGTTTAGATCATTACCCGCTACCCCCAGATAGTCGCCTAAGGCATCACGGGATTGCTTGAGCAGGCCGGGCAGGCGCTTTTGGATAAAGAAAACCGGCTGGCTCTCCAGCTCACGCTGCCACTGCTGGTACAGGTCAAAAACCGGCCGGGGGGTAGACCCAAACGAGCCGTGATTCAAAAAGGTAAATTCTGGGTCGAGCAAAAACTGATCTTTTAGGTGTGACATAGGCGGGATGGTATCGAAAATCAACTAAATGACAAAGAACAATCCGGCCGATTTAAGTGAACAAATCCAGCAGGGCATCGTGCTCTGTCCCGGGTAAGTAGCAGGATGCTCCCCCACCGCACACTTTTGGCAAATGCTGGATAGAGCCGGAATAGTTCCGACAAAATATATAATCAAAATTTTCTCTTTGAATCCAGCTGGCAAACAGGAGCGTAATACTATGCATCAGAGGTTTTGTTTACCCGAAACGAGCGCTCACACAGATAAAACCCGGATCACCTTCTATTTATAACCATTGCAGCAAAGCCATACATACTGGCTCAAGCTCACACTGCTTGAGAGGTCTGTTTGCGCATGCATCACACCATCTAAGCTAAGAAAAAGGAAACCATTTATGTAACAAAAATTTCTAATCGTCTGAAACGTTTATAGATCGGGGTGGCTAATGCCAATGCGGTAAATCAGTACTTTTAATGGTTTACACACGAATTAACTAACAAACAGGAGATTTTTTATGAAAACCTATCTGCTAAACGCGGGCCTCCGATTGCTACTAGTCATAGGATTATTGAACACTTCATTATTGATCAACTTGCCCCGTCATGCATCTGCCATGACTTCTACTTCAACCAACGATACCCTTAATGATCTGATTGCTTGCGGCTTGCCTGCAACATTTGGGGCAATTGGGTCTAACGCTGATGCTATCCGTGCGGATGTAGACGAATTCCGTGAAGCCATTGGTGATTTGAATCAGCCTCACCCTATCAATCATTTAGACGGCCGCCGCCAAATCAACTGGGACGCTGCCCCAGACGCAGTATCAGCGCCCAACGCCTTTGAAGGAGACTTCTTCAACGCAGACTTTTTTCCACGGGCACGCGGTATCGCCTTTACCACCCCAGATGGTGAGAATGCTTTTCAGTTGAGTGCGACTGAAGCTTCAGGAGAGGGTGTCGATTTTGAAAATATCGATCCCAGCTACAAAGATGAATTTGCCACCTATTCACCAGAGCGGTTATTCACTGCATTGGACAACAATGTGATTGATGTTCGCTTTTACAACCCAGCCAGCCCGTCAGAGCCAGCCTTGGTTGACAGCTTTGGCGCTATTTTTACAGATGTAGACATGGCCGGATCAACAACCATTCGCTACTATGACGCAGATGACAACCTTGTCTACACTTTAGAAGTGCCAGCATTTCAAGGACAAGAACGACTTTCTCTAGCTGGTGCGAAATTTGCTGAATCTTGCATTAGCCGGGTGCGCATTACGGCCGGAAATGTTGGGCTAAAGCTCGGCATTGAAGATGGCGTGGCAGGCTACGACGTTGTGGCGATGGATGATTTTATCTATGGTGAACCCCAGCCAATTACAAGCTGTGGGTTACCCGCAGTGTATCAAGCCACGGGCCATGATGCTCTTGACATCCAAGAGGGCGTTGACGCGTACCGCGAGGCTTTGGGTAACTTAAATGCGCCAGCACCATTCAATAACTTGGACGGCCGTCGCCAAATCAACTGGGATGCCGCCCCCGACGCAATTTCTGCACCCAACGCTTTCCCCGGCAACTTCTTTAATGCGGATGTGACCCCGCGAGCGCGAGGTATCGCCTTTGAGACAGACGGAACCGGTTTTCAACTCAGTGCTACCAAGGCATCAGGTGCAGGGGTTGAATTTGATAACATTAATCCAAGCTACTCTGATATCTTCCAAACCTTTTCGGCCGAACGCCTGTTTACACCCATCGGCTCAAACAAAGTTGACGCCAAGTTTTTCAATCCGGCTCAACAGGTTGAGCAAGCCCTGACCGATGGCTTTGGTGCCGTTTTCACAGACGTAGATTTAGAGGCAGCAACAACCATCAGCTACTTTGATATCGA
>JBCCSO010000860.1:0-2496 GCA_039199965.1 Chloroflexota bacterium
ACCCATCACGCCAGGGAACTCAACCTTTTCACCTACTTCGAGCGAATCTTCAAAAATCAAGCTAATACCGGTTAAGTAATCAGCGATAATCGGCCGGGCACCAATCCCAAAACCAGCACTAAACAGACCGATAAACCACAGTAATGAAGCTGAGTCAAAGAGGAGCCCCAATATGATTAGGACCAAAACCGTCCAAGCAATCATCCGAATCAAACCAGATAACAGACTAACGGCTCGAATGTGGCTCTCTGGAGATGTGCGCCCTTGACCTCTTGAGTAGGCCCGCATTTGCAAAAATCTGCGAGCAAGCCGGTGTGACAAGCGGCTAATCACAAGAACAGTCACAAATGAAATGGCTACAGCTATCAACACACCGATACCGATTTGCGCAAAGAGAAGTTGAAAATTTATTCCCATCATTTCTATTTTATCCAGAGAAATAAAAAATACCTTTATGAAAACTGTTTCGGGTCGGGTATCGTTGAAAAACAATCTTATGCAATTCAACGGGCTAATAAAATTTTACTGGGATAAAATTCTGCATAAGCTGGGTGAAGAGCTCCGGCCGCGTTTGAGTCTACTGCAATACAAAATCATTTCTAATGTAGGGGCCCAGCGTGATGGGCCTTGGGGCGAGCGCGCTCGCCCCCTAAGGAGGATCAAACAAATTATGCACAAAGTCAAAACACTCAACGATTGGGAAAATCCAGAATTAGTAGGGGTCAACAAACTCCCCGGCCGGTCACGCGTTATCAGCTTCGACAGCGCAGAAGATGCCAACAGCGGCGACTGGAAAAACAGCCAGTGGGTTCAATTCTTAAACGGAACGTGGAATTTCCACTTAGCACCCAATCCTGACACCCTGCCCGATGGTTTTGAAGCGGCCGATTTTGACGCTAGCGGCTGGGCCAATATCGAAGTACCCAGCAACTGGATGATGCAGGGGTTTGACAAACCGATCTACACCAACGTGCAGATGCCGATCCCCAACACACCCCCGTTTGTACCTAAAGATGACAATCCTACCGGACTCTACAAAACAACATTTACCCTGCCAGAAAACTGGGACGGCCGGAATATCACCCTTCACTTTGGCGGCGTTGAGTCTGTGCTATACGTCTGGCTCAACGGTGAGGCGGTTGGCTTCAGCAAAGGATCCCGCTTACCAGCCGAATTTGACATCACCCCGTTCTTGGTAGCGGGTGAAAACCAGCTCACCTGCGAGGTTATCCGCTGGTCAGATGCTAGCTGGCTTGAAGACCAAGACCACTGGTGGATGGCCGGAATCTATCGGGATGTGTACGTGTACGCCAAACCGCAAGCGCATATTTTTGACATCTTCGCCAAGCCAGAGTTGGATGCAGACTTTGTCGATGGTACTTTAAAGCTCGATGCCTTTATTGGTAATCCTAACAAAGAGAAAGTAGACGGATACAGCGTTAGCATGGAGCTGTTTGATGGGAATGGAGACCCTGTGTTTGAAAAGCCTATCAAAAAAGGGTTCATGGAAGCTGACATGGTTATGACCCAAGCTAATCTTGAAAAGCAGATCGAACAACCACTCAAATGGTCGGCCGAAGAGCCCCATCTTTACACCCTTGTGGCTAGCCTTCATACCAAAGCGGGCGACTTTTTGGAAGCGGTCAGCACCAAAATCGGCTTTAGAACGGTTGAAATCGTCGGCCGGGAAATGCTGGTCAACGGTCAGCCGGTGTTGATCAAAGGGGTCAACCGGCACGAGCATGACGAGAAGACGGGCAAAACCGTGTCCGAAGAGTCAATGCTGGCCGACATTTTGCTCCTCAAGCAGTTTAACCTAAACGCTGTGCGCACCGCCCACTATCCCAACGATCCCCACTGGTACGAGCTATGTGACGAATACGGCATCTACCTGTGTGATGAAGCCAACATCGAGGCGCACGCGGTTTATAACAAACTGTGCCGCGATCCCAAATGGATGACGGCGTTTATGGAACGGGGCATGCGGATGGTGCAGCGTGACAAGAACCATCCCAGCATTATCATGTGGTCACTGGGGAACGAAAGCGGCCACGGAGCCAACCATGACACAATGTACGCGTGGTTCAAACAGTACGACCCCTCCCGGCCGATCCAGTATGAAGGGGCGCTGGCACCGCTGGGTCACACCGATGCAAATTCATGGTTTTTAGGGTATAGCGTGACCGATTTTGTCTGCCCGATGTACCCAAGCGTGCAGGAAATTATCGACTATGCGCGTAATCCCAAAGGGGATCGGCCGCTAATTATGTGCGAATACGCCCATGCGATGGGGAACTCGTGCGGTAATCTAAAAGAATATTGGGACGCTGTCCGAACCTATCACGGCCTTCAGGGCGGCTTTGTGTGGGATTGGGTTGATCAGGGGCTATTGCTCACCGATGAAAACGGAGTTGAATATTGGGCCTACGGCGGTGACTTTGGGGAAGAAATCCACGACGACAACTTCTGCATCAACGGAATGATCTTTCCGGACCG
>JBCCSO010000861.1:0-2489 GCA_039199965.1 Chloroflexota bacterium
CAAAACGCCAGTCCGGTATGCGGGAGATTGCCTTGACGCTGATTGAGCCATCATTCAAGCCAAACTCATTGTCACCCACAATCAGTTCTGATGGCTCTAGCCGTGCAATTTCTTCGACTAAGGCCCGTTTGTTGGGCAAAACGGTGGTAGCAAATTCACCTGTGGTGATGTCGGCATAAGCCAGTCCGGCCCGCTCTTCGTCAAACACAACGGCCGCCAGATAGTTGTTCTTGCCCGCATCAAGCATCCCCTCTTCAATAACGGTTCCGGCCGTAAACACCCGCACCACGTCACGGGGCATGAGTCCGTTGATCGGCACGGCCGATGTCTGCTCACATAGTGCCACCCGATACCCTTTGGCGATTAGTCTAGCAATGTAGTTTTCGGCCGCGTGATGGGGCACACCGGCCATCGGAATTTTGTCTCCCTTTTGGCTGCGCGCGGTCAAAACGAGGTCTAGCTCGCGCGCAATCGTCTCTGCATCTTCATCAAAACATTCGTAGAAATCACCCATGCGGAAGAAAAGAATTTCCTCTGCATATTGGGCTTTCATATCAAGATATTGTTTGCGACTGGGGGTTAGTTTTCCTTTTCCTTTTGGCATCGGGTGAATTGTAATTGCTTGCCTCATGACAGGCGAATTGTTGGTCCAATCTGTTATGGGAGAGACGAGAGTAGAGAGACCGCTGCGCTCAGAGTAGAGAGGGAAAGATGAGATTTCCTCTCTACTCTTATCTCTCTTCTCCTCCATCCCCCTATCGTCTTATGATCTCCTTATCCTGAACAAAACAGTTTCAGGTATACTCATCAGCCGCGATTAGTTGCACCTATGGAAAGTTCAAGACGACATCCCTCACAACCCATTCCAGCGCCTAAACCAGCTCGAACAAGGAAGCGGCCGCTAACGCTGTGGCTGGGCTACGCCTTAATCGGATTTGCGCTGCTGGCATTCTATTATGGGGGGCTAGCGTGGCTGGGCTTTAGGGCCGGGGATGCGGAAAAAACAACAAAAATTGCGGCCGAAACAGCCGAAAATCTGACTCGCCAGCTCGAGTTAGCACAGCTAAATTTTTCCGAAGGAAACTACACGCTGACCCAGCGCAGGCTAGACTACATTTTCTCGGTTGATGGTGATAATGCTGAAGCGCTTGCTCTGCGAGATGAGCTCAACAGCGCCAAAGCGTTTCTTCTGACTCCATCCCCCACACCATCCCCAACGGTGACCCCCACACCCACAATAATGCCATCGCCCACGCCGCTCCCCCCTACGCCAGACCCGGCGCTTTTAGAAGCAACTCAGGCAGAAGCTTGGCAAAAGCTGCAGGAAGAGCTGCCATCGCTTGAAATTGAAGAACAGATCCAGCAGCTTGAAGTTTTTCGGGCTCAATACCCAGCGTTCAACAACCGCGAGTCGAGCCAGCAGCTTTACGATCTGTACGTTCGCCGCGGGGTTGATCTAATTCGGGGTAATGCGGTCGAGCGGGGGCTTTTATTGTTAGGGAAAGCTGAAAACCTAGGTGACTTACCTGATGAAGTGCAGGGTGAAATCTACATCGCTGAGCAGTACATAGCCGGAATCAGTTATTATGACGTGAATTGGGACCTTTACGTGTCATATTTCCGCCCACTGTGTCAAGTAGCACCTCTATATCAAGATTCTTGCGGTAAACTAGCAGAAGGCTTGGCCAGTGCGGCTACCAAAGCATATCTTGCCAGCGATTGGTGCCAAGCGGCCACTTATTACACAGAACTAGCCATCTTTGATCCCAATGCAACGCTTGATCAAGGTGACCTTAAATCCCGCATCGATGAAACGCTTGCGGCCTGTGGACGGCCGGTTGAGGGCGTATCCACACCGCAAGCTGGATCGACGACAGATCCGGGTGCACCATTGCCATTTATTCCTACACCAAGCAACTGATTTTTGTGGCAAAATACTGTTGTTCAAGCAAACCCAGAATTTTTAGTACGCTCATCCAACTAGACCAACCACTTACATGGCTGAATTAGACGAACCGCTAAGCGATAGAGAGCAAGAAGTTTTAGAGCTACTGGCTCAGGGCACTACCAATAAAGAAATAGCTGCCAGCCTCTTTATCAGCCCCAACACGGTAAAAGTCCATCTAAGAAATATCAACACAAAATTGGGAGCAAAATCACGTACGGAAGCCAGCCGAATCGCGCTTGAGCGTGGCTTGGTCGTCATTCCCGGGATGGAGCCTGTTGAAACAACCAACGGGAATGGGTCCACAGCAGAGCGAGGTTTGGTCGAAAAACCTGCTATCGATG
The DNA here is from genome assembly GCA_039199965.1 of Chloroflexota bacterium. Classification (GTDB taxonomy): domain Bacteria; phylum Chloroflexota; class Anaerolineae; order Promineifilales; family Promineifilaceae; genus WTJY01. The sequence continues at coordinate 2,290 of JBCCSO010000861.1, forward strand.
CAACAGTTGAAAATACGAGCACAGCTTCTGAACCCTTGACTCAGCCTGTCTCTACAGCGGCTTCAGAACCAGAACCCGTCAGTGCGCCGCTGAGCACTACCAACTGGGTTTTGATCGGTGGGCTAGGACTGCTGCTGGTCTTAACCGGGCTTGTGGCGTGGTTTATTCTGAATCCCGGCCAGTCAGAACCGGCCGCGGCC
>JBCCSO010000862.1:0-2487 GCA_039199965.1 Chloroflexota bacterium
TCATGATTGATAAACCGCTAGCATGAATTAATAGACTCACACCGCGCTTAGGCTTTGTCTGGGCGCGGTGTTTTTTGTTAGAAAGTAAATTGATGAAATGATCGTCTGATAGTTGTCGTCGTATTATCGGCTATCATCATTGGCTCCTAGGCAAAACGATTTATGGGCACACAGGCACCCACGAGAGGTGCTCCCACTGCGAAATCATTTGCTTTGTGCCTCGAGAAAAAATCTATTGAGCGCTGAATTAAATCCACAGCCGGTCACACAAACGGCCGAATCGTCTAACAAACAGTTCTCCCTATCAAGCATTCTTGCATGGTTAGGTCAGCTTCCGATTCTTTTACTAACCATCATCGTGCTGATTCCTATCGGCGTGCTGGCGGTTGAACTCATATCGCTTGACTTACCACTGTGGCGCAGATTGTGGGCGGGAATTTTGCCCCGAACGCTGTGGAACACCCTCCGGCTGGTTGTGGGAGTATCGCTGGGTACGCTGGTTGTAGGGGTTGGCAGTGCTTGGCTGGTCACCGCCTACGAGTTTCCCGGCCGACGCTGGTTTGAAAGGCTCCTGATGCTGCCGCTGGCGATTCCCGGCTTCATTATGGGATTTGTCTACGTGGCCATTTTTGAATTTGCAGGCCCTATCCAAACATTTTTACGCGAACAGTTTGGCTGGTCTCGCGGAGATTATTGGTTTCCTAATATCGCTTCACCCGGCGGCTTGATCCTTGTTTTAACCCTTGTGCTGTATCCGTACGTGTACATTTTGGCTCGCTCCGCGTTTCGAGAGCAGGCGGCCAACACGCTTGAAGCGGCCAACGTGCTAGGGTATGACGGATGGCAAGCCTTTCGACGGGTGGCTTTACCACTAGCAAGGCCGCAAATTGCCGTGGGGGCACTGTTGGTAACTATGGAAAGTCTGACCGACTACGGGACTGTCAGCTACTTTGGCTACCCAACTTTGAGCGAACGGATTGTGGTTCTGTGGAATACATCGTTTGACAGTGAAGCTGCTACAGAATTAGGCAGCCTGATGGTCTTGGTGGCGCTTAGTCTGCTGATCATTGAGCGGCTGCTGCGCAGACAGGCTCGCTATTATCAGCAGGGGAGCTACGGCCGACGTATGCCGCGACGCGAGCTTTCAGGCGGCAGGGGTTTTTTGGCCAGCTTTGCCTGCTTGGTCCTTCTAGGATCAGCATTTATTCTACCGGTTTACACTCTCATCGCGTGGTCGATTCGCCGCGTACAGGAACCGACCATTACCGTTTTGAGCGAGCCGTTTCTAGAGTATACGTGGAACACGCTGATGCTAGGGATGGTCGGAGCTGCATTTACCGTTGTGTTGGCCCTCATCGTGGCCTACAGCAATCGACAAGACTCCATTGAAACGGCCGGTCGGCCGCGCTGGCTGTCTCGCCTGACTACCATCGGGTATGCCATGCCCGGCGCTGTCATTGCTGTAGGGGTATTGACCGTGGTCAACCCCATCGATGGGAGAGTCACAGACTTTGCTATTTCACTTGGGTGGGACGGCTTCGGGTATTTGCTAACCGGAACCATAATTTCGCTGGTGTACGGGTACACGGTGCGCTTTATGGTGCTAGCCTTCGAAAGTATTTCTGCCAGCGTTGATAAAGTCAGACCCACGATGGAGGCGGCCGCCCGCACCATGGGAGCTGGCAGCTTTAGAATTTTTCGCACCATTCATATTCCACTGGTCAGAACCGGCATCGGGGCAGGGGCTATTCTTGTTTTTGTTGACATCATGAAAGAGCTACCTATCACGCTGCTGCTGCGGCCGTTTGGGATGGACACCCTAGCCGTTCGGGCCCATCTGCTCAGTGTCGAGGGCTTCCATGAGTCGGCCGGTATTCCGGCGCTCATGATTTTAGTTGTGGGGCTTATTCCAGTCTTTCTGCTTATGCAGATCGGCCAAAATGAGGATTAAATCAGATGTCATTTATCCGACTGCAGAACGTTAGTAAAAACTATGGTCAAACCCGCGCGGTGATTGACCTTGACTTGGAGATTGCTCAGAGCGCCATTGCCGTTCTGCTTGGCCCCAGCGGTTGCGGTAAAACAACCACGCTGCGCTTGATTGCGGGTCTAGAAAAGCCGGATGGGGGGGATATTTGGATTGGAGATCAGCAGGTCAGTGGCGGCCGGGCATGGCTTCCGGCCAACAAGCGACAGATCGGTATGGTCTTCCAAGACTATGCGCTGTTCCCTCACCTAACGGTAGCAAAAAATATCGGGTTCGGCATTCCAACCCTGTCGGCCGCAGAGAGAACCAAACGGACGGCAGATCTGCTTGATTTGGTTGGACTGATGGGGATGGAAGATCGTTATCCTCATCAGCTGAGCGGTGGACAGCAGCAGCGGGTGGCTTTAGCACGCGCTTTGGCGCCATCCCCCGACGTGATTTTGCTGGATGAGCCGTTTTCGAATCTAGACGCCTCGCTGCGCCAAACAATGCGCGAGGAA
>JBCCSO010000863.1:0-2486 GCA_039199965.1 Chloroflexota bacterium
CACCCGCGCTGGTTGACCGTGATGGCTCCGGCCGCATCGGCTCCAGCCAGCAGCCAGCGCTTCCGGTTGCGCACCGGATTTTTAACGGCCGGGAAGCGGGTAAAGTCTGCGCCCTCATCGTTCAAGATGCGGGTGATAATGTTCTTGTCCGCCCCGGCCGCGATGATCACGTCTGTGCCTGCCCGGGTCGCGGTTTCGGCCGCTTGGAGCTTGGTGGCCATCCCGCCCGTTCCCATCTCACCCTTGCCACCAGCCAGTTCACGGATGCCATCGTTGATAGACGCTACTTCTTGAATGAGCTTAGCACCAGGGTTAGAACGAGGATCGGCCGTGTACAGCCCCTTTTGGTCGGTCAGCATAATTAGTAAATCCGCGTCCGCCAGCACCGCTACCATGGCTGACAGATTGTCGTTGTCACCGACTCGAATCTCTTCAGTAGTGACCGCATCATTTTCATTGACGATGGGGATGATGTGGTGCGAAATCAGCTTGCGAATGGTGTCACGCGCGTTTAAAAAGCGATTGCGGGCTTCAAAGTCAGAGCGGGTCATGAGCACCTGACCGACGTGAATGTCATAAATCTCGAAGAGCTGTTCCCACGTGAACATGAGCCTTGACTGCCCCAATGCGGCCAGCATCTGCTTTTCGGCTACGCTGCGCGGCTTATTTTTCCACGCCAGCCGGTCTTTGCCCGCCTGAATGGCACCGCTTGAGCATAAAACCACCTCGCAACCGGCCGCGTGTAGCTCTGCCAACTGGCGCACAATCTCTGCCATGCCCGGCTTGTACAGGCGGCTTTTTCCTCCGGTAAGCACGCTGGTGCCAACTTTAACTACGATCCGTTTACTCATCATTTTCGGCCGGGGATTATAGCACTTATCGCGGGCAATTTGGATAGCATGGTCACATCCCTTTCAAGAATTCTGAAATCGTAATATCACTTAGAGGCGATAGATTTCTTTCAAAACAATATGTGAAGATAACGCAAATGATGAAGCTATTTACGGGTGATTTAGCAACCTGTAAGAATTTTCTTAATGGTGTTCTTGAAGAATGTTTTTACGAATGCTTTCTCACCTTACCTGTAGGGCATTCATCATCCCCCTCTCAACTAGACAGATGAGCCGAAGAACATTTTTACAAAATGATGTTCCAACAGAGACAGCTTCCACACCAAAAGCTATTCTGTCTAAGGTTTTTTACTCAAGCTATGATACTTTCCCGATTAAGGAAATATCTGCACAGAAATGTGCAGAACTATCTGCGCACGGTTGCAGAAGCCCTGCCACCGCCGCCTACACCTTATTACCGCGTCGAGGCTCTACCGAAAGACAGAGCTGAAGTTGTGTATGGAAATCGGCTGCTCGAGGGGAAAAAAGTTTTGGTGACGGCTGCAGGACGCAATATCGGCCGGTCAATTGCCCTTGAGCTAGCCAAACAAGGGGCCACAATTTTCTTCACAGAAATTGATGCACAAACGTGTGATGACGTGGAGCAAGAGCTGCAGCAAATCAGCCCAAATTCGAAGGGGTTCTATCTTGATATTTTAAAACGAGAGGAAAGGGAGCAACTGCTCAATTATCTTGATGAACAGGCGATCGATATTGACGTGTTGGTCAATAATTTGGGCAAAAACGGGGCAACTGTTCGAACAGAGGAGTTGAGCTTAGAAGAGTGGGAAGAAACGTTCAAAACAAATTTGTTTGGTCCGGTGGCTTTAACAAAAGAAATTGTTGCCCGGATGGTTTCAAAAGAAACCAAAGGCAACGTCATTTTCTTGACTTCGATTAACCAAAATATTGCGGGACGCTGGCCGTCTTACAGCAGTGCAAAGGCAACTTTGGCTTCAGTCATCAAGGAATTTGCTCTTGATCTGGCCCCCGTTGGCATTCGAGTCAATGGCATCGCTCCCGGTCATACAGATGCAGATGAATCGGGCTTGCCCCATCCATCCCCACAGACGCCTCTTTATCAGGCAACTATTAATCCAGATTACATCGGCCGCGCCGCTGTTTATTTAAGCTCTGACTACTTTTCACGCTGCACAACGGGAACCATCTTAAAAATTGATGCGGGTAAGTCACTGGTTAATGCGCGCAGCACAGAGATTCAGCTTCGTGAGAGTTCACCTCTCCAACCCGGCATCCCCTAATCCACTTGTGTTCATTTTCGGAGATCACTTTTGAAAGTACTTTTTTGGCTCAACACATTTTTGCCTGACTTGGGCGGCATTCAAACATTTACTGCAGATCTTATGCCTCACTTGACCGGTCAAGGGCATGAGCTGGTCATGATTGCTGACCACGGCCGCAAGAAACGCCCCCCGTTTTCATATCACGGAGAGGTGCCTGTGCACACCTTCAATATGATCCGGCCGGTTTTTTGTAAAGATTTGGCGGGCATCGTCAAAGCCCGAAAGGGGATAGAGAAGGTTATTAAAGAGTTCCCAACTGATCTCATACACAAGCACACCGGCGGGCCGGAAC
>JBCCSO010000864.1:0-2485 GCA_039199965.1 Chloroflexota bacterium
GATAAACGTACGAAATGGAATGGCTGTTGGTTTGGAGACGAGACGGAAAAAGCAGCGGCCGAAGGAAAGAAGCGAAATATCATGTTAACCATTCATCTACTGAATCAGATCAAATTTGAACAGGATGGGAAACTACTAGAATCATTGATGGTGCCAAAATTACAGCTCTTGCTGGGCTATCTGATTGTTAATCGGGATCGGGCTGTCACGCGCGATCATTTGGCCCAAATCATGTGGCCTGACCGAACAGAGTCAGCAGGCCGGAATAACCTGCGCCGCTTGCTGCATCGGGTGCGTCAACAGTTACCGAACGCGGATCAGCATATCCAAGCCACAAGCCACTCGTTGAGCTGGTTAACATCTGGTGGATCTAAAATCGATCTAATCGAGTATGAAACAGCTTTAACCAACTATGAAAATCCGGCCGCTATCCAGCAAATTGTGCAGGATGCTCCCCCGCAGTTTATGCCCGGCATGACGGAAGATTGGGTCATTGAGTTTGAGAATAAGCTCAAGCAACTGTGGCGAAATGGGCTAGAAATGACGGCCGATCTGTGTGTGGTCAAGCATCAGATTGGTGGTGCGGTTGAGGCGGTCAGCCGCTTGCTCGACGAGAGCCCGTTGAACGAAAATATCTATCGGCGGCTGATGCAGCTGCACATGCAGCACGACAACCGGCCGGCGGCGGTGATGGTTTATTACCGCTGTGTGCAAACCCTGCGCGACACGCTAGGCATCCCACCATCTGCCCCTACGCGTGACCTGCACCAAAAGCTGCTCATGTCAGACGCTATGGTTGAGGTTGACCTTGAGCCGGAAGAGGTGAAGATGATGACCCCCATGCCAAAATTTGTGTCAACTGATAGCGGCATGCACATGATTCCGGTGGTTTAAGTAAAGGCTATCGATACTGTTGTGGGATGGCGTACCGCTCGCAAACAACATCCCACAGCGGCCGACTGTCGACCTGAATGGGCTTGTTGACGGTCAACGATTCTTTGAGGAGCTGGCGCTGGATGAGGGGGCTAATTACTTTCAAAATGTACTTTGTAAACCCCGCTTGCTTGGCCATGTAATCTAAATAATCTTGGAAACTGTGTTCTTGATAGTTCAGAACAGCCTGTGATTCAGCGGTGTCTACATAGTCTTCGTACACCCACGTTGCATCTACATTTTTATCTGCTTTGCGATAGGCGCTTTCGGGGAATGGGCGCAAGCCTCTTGAGCCGATGACGGCATCAACGTAGCTGTGGAAGGTCATTTTGCAATCATCGGGGCCGCCTAGCACAAAGTAGCGTTCATGGGTATCGGCCGCGATGGCGTTGGTCAGGGCCAGCGCCGCATCGCGTGAATCAAGCGCGTGCATTTTGTGCTCAAGCGATAGCAAAAAACCGTATCGCATAAATGCTGGATGACGCCCCCAGCCTGCATCAGTGGCCTGCACGGCCGGGAGTCTTATCGTTGTCCAATCTAAACCGCTTGCGGCCACCATCTGCTCTGCTTTTACTTTTTGGCGGCAATAGTTGTCAACCGGATTGATCGGAGTCTTCTCTGAGATGGGGGGGAGGTTTTTGTATGGATTGCGATTCCCATGAACGGTGTAGCTGGACACGTTGACAAATTTGGGCGGCCGTTTTAGCTTTTGCGCTGCTTCGATCAAGTACCGTGTTCCGTTGACGTTAACATCTTCAGCAATTTCTGGCAGAACGTACGCCATCGGCGCGATGACAGAGGCTAGATGCAATATCGCATCTGGCTCACTTTTAGTGATGGCTCTGTCAACAGATTGTTGATCACGTAGGTTGCCCCACTCCATTTTAAATTTGTGCTGGCGCAGCAGTTTGCGAGCGACTGTTTCGTTGGCGTTGCTGCGGAGGTCGAAGCAAATAATCTCATACCCTTGTTTGCTGAGATGCTTGATGGTGTTTGCGCCAACGTTTCCATATGCTCCGGTTAAAAATATTCTTCCGTTCCCCATTTTGTTCCTCTGTGGTGTGGTTAATTCTACGCTGATTGGTTGTGATCAGTTGATGGTGGTTGTGGTGAGATGATGCTTGGATCAAAATTGGCTGAGCCGTCTGCTTGTGTCTTTTGTGCAAACAATCGCTCAGACTCTGCTTTTAGTCCTTCGGCCGCCCACTGGTAGCCGCGCATTAATTTGTCTTTGTATGCCAACATGATGATTGGCTTTATCAATCCTGCAAAGGGCTCTACAGATTGGTAGAGGGTTTTGGTCGAGCCAAGCTGTTCAAGGGTTTGCGTACGGTGCGCTTTGACAAAAAGATTATCATCGCCCCAACACAGGGTATATGGCTCAAACTGCTCTATGATTAAATGTGATTTGGTTAGTTTGTTCCCACTGCTCAGGTTAACGTGCAGGGTGACGCCATCGCCTAAACGGCCGCTGGTTTCTACGATGGGAGTAAAGCGATTCCAATCTGTGTATTTTGGAAAGCCTGTTAAGACCTCCCAAACTAATTCAATC
>JBCCSO010000865.1:0-2482 GCA_039199965.1 Chloroflexota bacterium
AGCCCGGCCCATTTGCCGTACAAACGGCGGCCGATCATGAAGGTAAATAGGACACTGACCACGTCTACTAGAGCTGACAAGGCCCGGCCGACGATGTGTACGCCGTCATATCCGGTCAAATCTGCTCGACAGAATAGGGTAGGTTCTCCGACAGTTGGGTCACTGCAAAAGTTAGGTTGGAAGGCTTCAGCCCAGCGAGCGACGTAAAATGTGGCCGTCATGGGGAAATTGCCGTAGACGTAAAGCCCTTCCCCCTTGTTGTACGGGTTGAGTGTAGAGCTGGAGGTGCGCAGGTACCCCAAAAAGCTGCTTTCTGGTTCTAGCTTGGCGGTAACGATGGTTAGGAAGCGTTCGTCAGGGTGAAGGTGGGTAAATTCATCCCAGTTGATTCCAACGGTCCGGAAGTAGGTGCCCATGACCAAAATACCAAGCAGAATCAAGATAACTGGTAAATTTCGGCCGATTTTTCTAAAAACGGATTGCTTATTTGAAGAAGTTGTGGCGTTTGTCTCCATAGATTAATCTGAAGATGCAAATTTTAGCACGACATGAGGTGCAGGCGTTGCTTTAGTCACAATCTCTTTAGAGTTTTTGCCTGCAGAATTGTGTGAAAATCCTGTTATGCTCCCAATCTATTAATCGTTGACCTGCTCAGCCAGACTTAAGTAAGGTTGAATATGATGATCAGCTTGATTAACATTGGCTGCAACGTTTCTGAACAAGTAAGATTGGTTCGGTAACCAAGGTTTAAGCTAACTAATTTATGCTACAACAAGAAAATCTTCAAGATGTTGAGCAGCCGCTCAAATACAATTACTTTATAGATGATGATACACAATTGATTGTGTTCCAGTACCCAGAAATTTTATCAAATGAAAGTGTTGATGCTTGGGGAGATTGGATGATCAAAGGGCCAGTATTTCCTTGGTTTGTGGCAGGAAATATTGCGCGAGGCGTTGTCTTCGACTACACCTCGACGAGGAAGATTGAGGCAGGTGCTTTGTCAAATATGGTCAAAGTAAATTTGAAGGTTAGAGAAAAGGGTGAAATCAATCAGGTTGCATTTGGGAAAATTCCAAACACTCACATTGTTAAGGTTACACGAATCGAATCTTCTATACGGCTGTGGTTGATGGGGGTTCAAGTTAAGGGGCGATATATTTCACGCAGCTACCAAGAGGCCCTTGAGCAGATTAATCAGTTCAACTTTGAAACCAACCGAACATTTGATATCCCTGATGAGTTAATGACCCACTGGCCTGCTTAAAATCTACAGCGCCTGCAACCCTGTCTTAAACCAAAATCAAACATCGTAGAAAGACCTACTTCTGTTTTTCAAGTGCCATTTTCTCAAACATAGCACCCATTTCGGCCGGGAGATAGGGCATGTTATTGTCTAGCCACCATTTAAGTAGATTGAGTAACGCGCCAGCCAAGTAGTTGGCAACGACATCAGCCGGAACATCAAGCGAGGGTTTGTGCTCAAACTGCTCTTGAATGTGGGTGGCTAAATGGCTTTGAATTTCATGGCTGATTAGCTCAATTCCTCGTCGGCCGATGATCGCTTTGTAAAGCTTGAATTGAGCCTGAGCCTGCTCAAAAAGGGGTGTTGCTGATATAAGCAAAGAGTGATCTGCGTGACCATTATTTTGCTCAATCCCATCAGTTAAACGATGTACTAGTTCATTCATGCCGCTTAGCAGCAAATCATCTTTGTCTTGAAAGTGGGCATAAAAAGTAGACCGGCCGAAATTGGCCCGATCAATGATGTTTTGCACCGTGATCGACTCGTACCCCTTCTCCTCAATGAGTTCAATCAGCGCATCATAAAGCTGCTTGCGCGTCCGCTGTACGCGACGGTCTGTTTTTTGATTTTCAGTTGATTTCATCCGTCTAGATCTCTTTTTAGACCAGACTGGTTTAGTAAACCAGTCTGGTCTTCTTTGCGAAAAACCGAACAAATTCCGGTTTTTGTTCGGTATTGAATAGATTGCGTTTTTTGATTATTGAGTTCGATTATAGGTGAGTCTATCATAGTTTTCGTACAACGTGTTCAGATATGAATGAGATGTAGTTTGGACACATAGAAAATTAGATCAGGAGACAACGAGATGTCAAAATCAAATCAACCACAAGAACGTGAAAACAATTTGCACACACACGATCATGAAGAAAACTACGGGTCACACGGTCACAGCCATGATCACGGCGAACACTCACATGATGCTCCAGAAACGTTGTGGGGGCGTGTGAGCTCAATGTTTGGTTTCCACGGCCACAGCCACGATCACAAAGACCTCGCGGGGGATCAATCGTTCTTGGATAATGAAGAAGGCATCCGTACGGTGTGGTGGGCATTAGCAGCGCTAACCTTCACATCGATAGTGCAAATCATCATCGTGGCGTTCAGCGGTAGCGTGGCGCTTTTCGCAGACACTGCGCACAATATTGGTGATGGCTTGAATTCAATTCCGCTGTTGAT
>JBCCSO010000866.1:0-2481 GCA_039199965.1 Chloroflexota bacterium
AGCCCAAGTGTCTGGCCGGGTGACCGCCATTGAAGTTGACCGCAAGCTGATCCCAAATCTAAGCCAAAGCTTGGCAGAGTTTGACAACATCAAGATCGAAAACGGTGACTTTTTACGCTACAAGCTGCCGAAAACCCCGTTCAGCATTTTTGCCAACATCCCGTTTAATTTGACCGCCCCCATCATGCAGAAGCTGCTGTGGGACGCCCGCTGTCCGCAGGATGTCTACTTTATCATGCAAAAGGAGGCGGTGGACAAATTTGTCGGCAGACCCGCTTCAACAGAATCTTCGATCCATTTTCAGCCGTGGTTTGAGTTCAAGAACGTGGCCCACATCAACAAATTTGAGTTCCGGCCGGTTCCCTCGATTGATGCAGCCCTCATCCATATGCACAAGCGCGACCGGCCGTTGCTCGATGCGAAGCACAAAAAAGCCTACATACAATTTGTGTCGCACGGTTTCCGCAGTTGGAAAAAGAACCTCAAAATCGGGTACAAAAATGTGTTCAGCTACGCCCAGTGGAAACGATTGGCAAAGGACAACAAATTTCCGGTAGAGGCGATGCCCAGCCAGCTCTCTTTGGCGCAGTGGATTGCGGTCTTTAACTATTTTCAGGTAGGGGTGCCTGATGATAAAAAACGGTCGATGTTGTAGGCCGTAGGCATTCCCTTTGGTCGGGCTATGTCATTGTCGCTTTGCTTACAACAAAAATAGCACGCCTCGTGGCGGATTATTTTTGATTCAGGATTCATTAAGTAATGCCGGTATAAGCAAATAGGCTTTTAGCCAACTCAATCCCCTCATCCGCCCCTAGCGGGGCACCTTCTCCCCAAGGAGAAGGGTGACTCGCACCCTCTCCCAAGACTGGGAGAGGGTCCCAACGCAGTTGGGGGGGTGAGGGTTCAGGGTAAGTTCTATGCCAACATTAATTTATGAACTTCGAAAATAGGTGACATAGCTTCTATGGTTTTAAAATCCACTGACTAATACCGTTCCGGCCGGAATGGAGCCAAGTCAAGCGTTGTCGGTTGCTCAGTCACAATGTCACTCACCAATTTGCCTGTCACTGGACCTTGCGTGACCCCCAGCATTCCGTGTCCGGTGGCGAAAATCAGGTTGCTAATCTTCTCGCTCCGGCCGATGTACGGCAGACCGTCCGGCGTCAGCGGCCGGTACCCAGACCACGGCTCATCTCCGTTCAGATTTTCCATGTCTGGCAGCACTGTGCGCAACGATTTAAAGTTGACATCCAATCGCTTTTGATTGATCGATGGATCAAATCCGGCTAGTTCGAGCGTACTGCTAAACCGGAACCGATCTGGCCCCATCGGGGTAATTGCTACTTTTGAATCATCTACCGCTAGCGAACGGGTTGGCCCCTGCTCAGGATTACTTTTGGTTACCGTCACACTGTATCCCTTGGCGGGTTCCATTAAAATAGGAGCCCCCATTTGCTTGGCCAAAATAGACGACCATGCCCCGGCCGCCAGCACCACTTGGTTGGGAATAAACGTCCCCTGATTTGTACGGATAGCGGTGAGCAGGTTCCCATCCTTTTTAAAACCGGTCACGGCCGTGTTTTCAAGAATTGTTGTCCCTTCAGCCTGTGCCTGTTGCGCTACTGATCGCACCAGTTTTAGTGGATCAAGGTATGCATGTTCCGGGAAAAAGATGCCCGATTGCACCCCATCCTGAATTTTTGGTTCAAGTTCCACCAGCTCATCCCGGCCGAGCGAAATTGCTTCTACTCCGATGCTGCGCAGCCATTCAGCCTCTTGCTCACCCGCTTTGCGATATTTTTCAGACAAATGGAGATGGAGCAGACCGGTTTCGTGATAGCCAAATTCTAAGCCGGGCTCTTGATCTAACTCGCGAAACAGCCGCAGACTTTCACGGTTCAGGGCTAGCAGAGGCTTGGCCCCTTTCATCATTTTTGCGTGGGTGCAGGCGGCCTGAAACGCAAACAGCCATCGGACCAGATCAAGGCTAAAGCGGGGCTTGATGTAAAACGGGCTGCCAGAATCAAGCAACCATCTGAGCCCTTGCCCCAGCACGCCGGGCGCGGCCGTGGGGAGCGCGTAACCGGCCGCAACCCAGCTGGCATTCCCTTTTGATGCGCCAGCGCAGAGCTTACCCTTTTCAATCAGCGCCACCTGTCGGCCGGCCCGCGTTAGATAAAGCGCGCAGCAGACCCCAATCACCCCACCGCCAATAATCAAGATGTCAGTTTTGTGTTCCATACGTCAAAGTCAACCAGAGATAGATGATAGGGACGAGTATGATTGCTAATCCTACTACCAACCATCCGCTACCAACTATCCACCACCTACCCTCTCAAACCATTTCCTTTAGTTGGGCGACTAGCTCCGCATTGATCTGACGCGGTTCATCTAATAGACGATTTGCAAAACGCCGCTGCCCCGGCATGCGCACCCCTTCCATATTTTCGAGCTTGCCCAGAAAATCCTCGCTGTGTGCGG
>JBCCSO010000867.1:0-2478 GCA_039199965.1 Chloroflexota bacterium
AAAAGCGCCGTCCAAAACAACAAAAAACCGGCCGAAGGTCAAAAGGTGACGTTTACAGTCGGCCGGGATGCCAAAGGGCGTTTGCGGGCCGAAAACGTCACCATCGGAAAAAATGCCACCAAGATCGAGCAGGTTCGCAGTCAAACAAAAGGGCGCATCGGGCTACCAGATTTAGGGTCGCGCGGCATCGCTGAAATCGGGTCAACCCGCTTGCTGCTGTTCGCTATCCCGTTTTTAGCAGCAGCTTTAACGCTTTCATGGATACCACTGGCAATTTACGTCAGCGCTTCAGTGGTTGGGTTCGGCGCCATCACATTAGACAAGCGCTTTGCTCAGGAGGACATGTGGCGTATACCGGAAGCCACCCTGCATTTGATTGAGCTATTGGGCGGCTGGCCGGGCAGCGGTGCGGCTCAGCAGATAGTGCGCCACAAAACGCAAAAAATCAGCTATCAGATTACCTTTTGGCTGATTGCGGCCGTCCATCTGCTCATCGGCATCGATTACTTTTTATTTGGTTTCCAACTGAGCCAAATGCTCGCGGATACGCTATCCGGTTAATCCAGCGGCCAAACTATGGATCAATCACACAATGGCATATGATTCTTGCGTTGGTATGAGTACTCGTCTAAAAATTAGTTCTTTGTTTCAAGCTAGGTAAACAGTGGTCGGTTTAAAGCCGCTCACCGTTCACCAGCAAGAATTAAATTTAGGCGCTCACTAAGTAAAGTTTATTCTCGAAATTGGAGGATTTGGAATGAAAGACCCCTACCTAGAGGTGACACAAGAGGCGGGAGCTGCTTTTTTCTCAAAAGGAATTACTGAACCGATCGTGATGCTCAATCTGCTCCGCTTCAAAGATATGGCAGACTATGCTGAATATCCTGAGTTGGCCCCACCAGAACCGATTTCCGGCCGTGCAGCGTACGGTGCTTACGCTGCCCATACCCAACCTTTTTTAGAAGCAAGCGGTGGCGAGGTACTTTTTGCTGGTGAAGCAAGTAATTTCTTAATCGGCCCGCAAGAAGAACGCTGGGACTATGTTTTACTGGTCAAGCACAAATCTCCACAAGAGTTTCTAAATTTTGCTCAGAATTCAGCTTATCAAGCTGGCTTGGGCCATCGGTCGGCCGCATTGGAAGATTCTCGATTGCTTCCGATACTTGAAGCTGAAACATCTTACATTTGAGTCACGCAATCTTTTAAGCCTGCACAGATATTTCAATTTAGGTGTAGAGCATAATGTCTCGACCTTTTATTCAGCGTCTGCTCTACTTGTTGCAAGTCTGTTTCTTGTCCACATTTGATCTGTCACAAAGCATGCGGGGCAACAATCTACTCCGAGGTTTGTGCTCTCACTAATTTTAGCATTCCTCGTATTTGATGAATGGTGACAAATACATGAGACTCTAATTGGGCCTTTCAGGATTTGGTTCCAATCGTCATGAGCTTTTTACTATTCATGGGTCATTCCTTATGGAATTGGTGTCATCATATTCTCCTTGGTTACACAAATTTTCTCGTGAGATTGTAAAGAAGAGTTGCAATTTTGCTTGCCACATAGGGAGTTATCTTTGTGACAAGAGCCCTCAATATAGAATTGATTACGGGCTACCTTTCTCGGCGGAGGCTGAGCACCTGCACTGAGCTAGCCGAAGTGTGTCAAAGCCGGAACTCGCAATAATAAACAATTTAAAGTTTTAAATATTACGGATTATTAAAGCCAGAGATTTCTGCTCCCAACTAGACGTCGAGTCATTGCAAAAGTTATTTAGTTGAAATGAAGGCTACTGCTCAATTTGAACCTCAAGACCGCTAACCTGATTAATAATGTAGCCAATCAGCGCATACGTGAAGAGCGCAAGACCGAACATCTCTAGAGTTTCTAATATTGTGTTTACAACAAAAAAAACGGCCCCATCTCTGCCATTTAAGTCAACATATCGGCCGCTAATTAGTTCAAACCCAATGGCACCAGAAACATAAATAGCACCAGAAACAATGAATAAAAATGAGGTTTTTGAAGGTAAACCATATAAAAACCTAAGGTACAGAATACACAACAACGCTAGTCCAATTCCATATGGGATGACCCACATGTAAAAGCGAAAACCAGAAACTCCTAAAGTGGATTGAACTGGATTAATGAACGCCTCGTGGATTTGAAAAAACTCATCAAATGCCAAAAATAAAAAAACGATAGAAAGACCAAGCCAAGGAAAATAGGGAAGCTTTGACTGCCGATTCATTGACGCAATCCGTGACAAAATGATGCTTATTAGCAGCAATGCCATGGTTGAATAAATAGTTGGGACATTTTCTTCCGTGTCGAAATCAAAAATCATTCTAAACTGGCCGAATGCGTCGTTATTGCCGTATCGTTCAAGAAAAAAGACCAATACATTCGCAACCAAAAGAATCACTACAACGGAAAGGTTTGTCCACAAGATGTCTTTTGTTGATACGTTTATTTTCATA
>JBCCSO010000868.1:0-2476 GCA_039199965.1 Chloroflexota bacterium
AAACAGGGTGATGAAACCTGTGGCAGATAGGAGGCAGGCAAACAGATTAAAATATCTAGTTTTGGAATGCATAGGTGGTAAGTGTTTTGGTCTGGTAAAAATAGTGTGAACGTGGCGATATTATTCTAATGGTGAAAAGAGCGTGGTGAGATTGCTTGGGACTTAAGTGCTCCCCATACTTTTGGGGGGTGATCAGGTTTGAGAGTGAAGGGTTGCTTCTTATGTTGAAAATTGGGGGCTGGGAACAAAAACACCAAGCGGGAAGGGAAAGTCACCGCTTGATGTTTTAAAATCAATTCCACTCCGTAGGATCAGAAAGGGGGGCGGCTGATCTGACCGTGAGCATTGCCAACGCTCGTCATCCACACGTCTTGCGCCACATGAGGCTGATAAACAGATGGAGGATGCAGAACAATATTTTGATTTTGTTTGCGAAACTTCTCAGATTGCTCTAGTGCAAACTGATGAAGGAGAGGGTGGATCTTGAACCAGTTTTCATCAAGCGGATGAAGAACGCTCTTGTTGATTAGCCCTAGCAATGCAGTCATGTGGTGACGGCCTTCCACCATTACCTCTTGAGCCATTGTGTTGGTATCGTTCTCCAGACATTTAAGTAGTAAATCTTTTTCCTCCCTCGTCAGATGGTGCCACATATAGCTGCAGGTAGCCCGCATGCTCATGTGCCGTTGCGCTCGACCAAGCTGTCTTGCTTCTAAGAAGTTCAGCGGATTTTTTAGCTCACTCAAAATCTGCGCCAAAGACAATGCGCTCAGTTGGGCTGCTGCCAACTCAATAGCCAGCGGATGTCCAGACACGGCTTCACAGATTTTGTTAACAATCACAGCATCGTTTGGAGTTGGATGTAGGCAAATATGCTGTTGAGTTGCTTTGTAGAATAGCTCAGCGGCCGGAGAAGGTTTGTTTGGATCTTTAGACGAACAAGGAAGCCCTTTCAAAGGTAGAATATGCTCACCGTAAACGTCTAATTTCGACTGACTTGTTGTCACAATTTTGACGTGCGGTGATGTGATCAGTATCTGCTGGATTATGTTTCTCGCTGCAGGAAGCTGCTCAATATTCTCAAATACAAACAACATTTTTTTGTCGGCTAATGCATGATAGAGCTGCGCTGTGCCCGTTGCTTCAGATCCAATCAATGGGACTTGACTGTTAACGATTGTTATGATGGAAGTGATGAGCTTACTAATGGGTGTGTCGGCTGAAAGCGGTAGCTGAAAAATACCGTCTGTGAAACGTTTGCGGTCTAGTCCGTAGCCTCTGGCCATTTCTAGCGCGAGCCTAGATTTTCCGATACCACCCATCCCTAAAATGGTGATTAGTCTGGAGTCAGGCGAACAGGTTAGTTTGTCAAGAAGTTTTAATTCTTGGTCGCGGCCGATACACGGTGTCACCGGTTGATGCAGGTTGTTTTTAACCTGACCTGTATTGCGTTCGATCAAGTTCCTTCTAAGTGCAGTGCGGACCGCCGTCTCTCGATTGCCCACATCCAGATGCCCAAAGATATGTTGCACATATTTTTTGACCGTGCTTATGCCTATAGTAAGTTCCTCACAAATTTCTTGATTGGTGAGTCCGGTAGCAATCAGTTGTAGTGTTTCCAATTCACGTCTTGTAAGCTTATTCATGTTTGTAGTTACCCTAAGTGTGTAAGTTTTCCCAATTAGGATGAGATTATACCAGAATCCCTCCTAAATCCCTCCTTTACATCCGTGAGTTTTAGAGTAACGTAACGGTTGGATTGATTAATCCGGCTTCGGAATTGCGATTTTGAAGCAGTCAACTATGTTGAGTCCTATTGGTTGGCGAGTGTGAAGCCTTAATGAATCAGAGGAAGCATTACACCATGAGGTTGCCAACGACAGGGATTCTAGGAGAACACATGAATAGTTTTAGAAGAGAACGCGCGCGGCAGATTCGATATACTGCCGCCGACTTGGCATTTAATCGGCCGCACCCGCGCCACGTTGCAAATGATGATGAGCAAAAGTTTCGTAGGGTCATTGAAGAGAAAGGTGAAAATAACAATAAACCTTCCTATTTGACCAGTTTTACGAAAGGAATGCCGCATGACTACAAAACAGGCCTGCTTTTAAACCCAGATGATTTTGAGTGGTTTATCAGAGCCATTGATAGCGGTGATGTCCGTGACTTTATTGATACACCCTTGGGACCGCCTCAAGAAGACGGAGATGAGGAGCCAGATCCAGAAAATCCAAAGTGGAAATCTCACAAGGCGAAAGGGGCAAAATTACGCGCTTGGGAAAGTCAAGGTGCTGGATTAGCGTTTGACCTAGAAGGACCGGACTGTTGGGCTGTGACGATGCCGCCTGCACCTGCTCTTGGCAGCGATGAACTGATTGCTGAAATGGCTGAGGTGTATGCCCAGGCCCTTTTGCGGGACGTTCCTTTTACAGACATTGTGAAGGGGCACGGTGAAATCGAGTGCCAAACATTT
>JBCCSO010000869.1:0-2476 GCA_039199965.1 Chloroflexota bacterium
CTGTTTGGCAGCGGATTTGCAGAGATTGTCATTATCGACAACGATAACGCCCTACCTTGGATCTATTTTGAGTTTGCAGACTATGCCATTTACGAGGATATGGACAACGATCCGGCCACCGCGTCTGAGTTAGCGGTCACCGTCCGCTTGAGCCACGCGGTGGCGGATGATGTGACCGTCACGGTGATGACCAGCAATAACACGGCCGCAGCACCGGGCGACTTCCAAGCCATCGATCAAGAAATTACCATTCCGGCCGGATCACGAGACGCTGTGATCACGCTGAGCATTAATGAAGATGGGATTCCGGAGCGGCCGGAAACCTTCTTAGTCGTCTTTGGCAGCACCCCTACAGGCGCAATTGTCGATCCAACACAAAGCTCAACAACGGTAACGATAGCCGATGGCACACCGCCAACAATCCGCATAAACGACCTTGCAACCATTCAGCAAGTTGCGGCTGCCAACAGCACAGCTACGTTCAAATTACAATTAGATGGAAATGTGATCTTACCCGTACGTTTTAACATCGCTGTTCAAAATCAGTTTGGGTCTCAGCCAATCTTGAGAAATAGGCTGTCTGCAGCCCAATGGCATCAGTTAAACCCGGGTACCAATTCATTTGCATACAAACTCCCGTTTGGAATAGTTAACTCGACTGCTGGATCAGTAGATGATCCGCTTTTTGAGGCGAACTTCGTTGGATTAAACGGGGCGATTAAAGGTGGACCGGCCGACGTGGTGGTGGTTCAGGGATTTGAAGAAAGATATAAGCTATTCCTACCATTTTCATTCACACCTTAAATTTATCTGTGCCGCCTAATTTAGACGTCAGGCAGCACAGATAATAGTTCTCCTTTTTTCATTCAATATCCATCAGGACTTTCACCGTGCGGTCATTCAGCAACTGCAAGAGTGAACTTCAGCCATTGGCTAGCTCAGTCCAAATTCTCAAGGCTTATTAAAGTTGAATAATTATTCAGCAGCACCTAAGCTAGCTCTTTAAAACGTAGTGCGTGATGCGTTGAATCAATCTCCAAGCAACACGCACCACGTCAAAAGCGAACGAGTCGGAATTCTGCTGAATAAATACCAATCGAATTTGTTAGCCACCTGCCAAGTACCGGTATCTTTTGCCTTCCAAACCAAACAGGGAATCTTTTCAACTTTTGCAAAGTTCAATAATTTCAGAAATTATCGACCAATTTCAAAACACTATCTCCACTTCGGTGTTACAAAGCTTGAAGATGAAAACAAGTGTGGACCATGTTGCCCGTGTACGTGCAGCATAGTCAAAAGAGGTCAACAAAAAATGAAGCTCATTAGATATATTTTGCGAATGATCGGATTCTTTTCCACTTTGATCATTGGAACGATCATCGCCCTATTGATCGGTTGGATTCCAGTCGGTTCCAATGGGGCAAGACTTGCCCAGAAGATTGCGGCCCAGATGTCAAAAATGGCGCTGGCTATTCTTGATGTCAAAATTACTGTAGACCGGCCGGATCTGCTGCGCCAGCATTCAGGATTCATATTTTCTAATCACTCCAGCTACATGGACATTATGGTGATGATGGCAACTGAGCCGGTCCGCTTTGTGGCTAAAAGCGAAGTGCGGCGCATGCTGTTTATCGGCCGTCTCGCGTGGACGATCGGCTGTATCTTTGTAAAGCGTGAAAAAAAGCAGTCGCGCCAAGCGGCCCGCAGTACACTTGGGCGACTAGACAGCTACAAGCCAGCAGTTGTACTATTTCCAGAAGGAACCACGGCTCCTATCGGTCAACTGCTCCCTTATCGCAAAGGAGCATTTGAAATCGCTAAAGAGGCTGGCATTAACTACCTCCCCGTTTCAATCGTTTACAGCAATCTCACGCTTATTGACTGGCGTTCCGTCCCTTTCAGGCAAGCGCTGTGGAACATCATGAGCCGTAACAGCACGCTGCATGCGAATTTGTACGTGCACGATCCGGTCACCCCAACGCCTGATGACGACGCTCAAGCTTTGTGTGATCAAACGCGTCAAGAGATGCTGCACGTTCTAACAACCAAAGGAAATTATCGGCCGGAAACAAGCGAAGATCCGGCTTACGCATTACAATCTGTATGACACAATCTGAAGAAGTATCAACTCAGCCAGCGGCTCGCCCTCTCGAACCGCACCCCGTTGCCATTGTGGTGGGAGCCTCATCCGGCATTGGGGCAGCCCTTGTTAAACACCTTGCCAAAAAGGGCTATCACGTAGCGGCATTGGCCAGACGTGAGGACAAATTGGCAGAACTGTCCCAATCGATCCAGTCCCAAACCATCGTTAAAACCATTCCGCACGATGTTACCAACTATGACGAGATCCCAACGGTTTTCGGTCAAATTGTAGATGAACTTGGCGGGCTAGACGTAATCATATACGCGGCCGGTGTCATGCCCAGCGTCGGGCCAGATGAGTATGACTTTGACAAAGATCAGCAGCAGGTTGAAA
>JBCCSO010000870.1:0-2466 GCA_039199965.1 Chloroflexota bacterium
GAATATTCAACCTCAAGATCAGAAACGGCCGTTTGCAAACGAGGAGCCCAATTTACCAGCCGCTCACCGCGGTAAATCAGCCCCATCCGGTAAAGCCGAACGAACGCTTCGAGTACGGCAGATGACAGTCCATCGTCCATCGTGAACCGCTCGCGAGACCAATCTGCGCTGGCACCCATGCCGCGCATCTGGTTCTGAATCCGGCCGCTGTATTTGTCTTTCCATTCCCACGTCGCGTCCAAAAACGCCTCACGGCCGATCTCTTCGCGAGATGTGCCGTTATCGATCAGCATTTTTTCAACTTGGAGCTGTGTCGCAATCCCCGCATGGTCGGTGCCGGGAAACCACAGGGCCGCATACCCTTGCATACGTGCGCGCCGAATCATCAAATCTTCGAGTGAGACGAACATCGCATGGCCCATGTGTAGCGCACCGGTAACGTTCGGTGGCGGGATCGAGATCGTAAACGGTTGGGCATCATCCGGCCGACATTCTGGTTTGAACCAGCCGTTTTCCTCCCACCATTTGTACAGACGTTCTTCGGTCTGTGAAAAATCGTATGCTTTTGGCATTTCACTCATATCTACCTCGATAGTGAAAAGTGTGAAGTGTTAAGTTTGAAGTAAAAAGCGGTTCTCCACCTCACACTTTCTACTTAACACTTAAAAACTAAAAAGCCCCTGCGTCCGTTGACTACAAACATAATCAAAGGACGCAGGGGCTTGGTTTCTGCGCGGTACCACCTTTGTTCCAGTTTGGCTTTTGGCTATTAGCTTTTGGCTGTTAGCCACCCTGAGCTTGTCGAAGGGCAAACTGACACTTGGACGCTTTAACGGGCGTACCCGGGAGAACCTAGTAAAAAGTATGAAGTATTAAGTTTGAAGTGATCTGTAGCATTGCTTACTACTTCATACTTTCTACTTATTACTTAAAACTTCTTTCAGTCATCCTGCTTACGGGGGACGTTCATCGGAATCTTGCCTGCCGGTTCTCACACTCACGATTGCTCGTGGAACCTGCTCTCTGGTGGCAGATCGGCCGATTACTCTTCCCGATCAATGCATTTGGTTTGTAAATTGTTGGCACAGTATAGCAATCGCAAATCCGCCGGTCAATAGATGAGATGAGGGTCAAATAATAATAACGGTTGTTGCTTAACACGCTGATGCTAGCTGTATCAAGACCCACATGTTGCCTATTTAATACGACGTGATGAGATTGCAGTCCCGTCGTTTTCCCTCTTTTCACGCCCTAGAAATCTCTTTAGGATCAATTGCCTACCCAGCATAAATCACCCCTAAAATGATTCGTTCTACACTTTACTACAGAAGGAAAGACCAGAAGTTAAAGGTAATGATAGACCAAGAGAAAACCACACAACCACTTTTTCAGAATTTGCGAGAAAACGTTCTCACCAATTCAGTTCAAGCCAAACTTTGGAAAAACACCCCCCAACTTGACCTACTTAAATCAAGAGCAAGAAAATTGCTTGTTCCTCTGAGCATTTTGTTTTTATTTAATATAGGCATATATTCATTCTTGGGACGTCAAGAAACTGATAGCAAATTTCGGGGGGCATACGCGACAGAGTTTAACGAATTTCCTGAAGATGATTGGTTTAATATAGAAGGGAATTGGGAAGTTAGAGACGGGGCCTTAATCCAAAACGATTATATTGCAACAAACGCGGCCGTTGCCGTTTCTCTGAAAGCGGAAGCGGCCGACACCAGCACTATGTCGGCCGATGTGGCTTTGGGCGAGCTGGGTGAAGGGGGCGGATTACTGTTCAATATGTGGTCTCCCAATCAAATTGCACGCAGTCACCGTGTCGCTATCGTTAAGCAGGCTGATCTATTTTTCATTGAAGGCGGCTATTTCAGCGACACGCTTGAGTTTGTACAGCAGTTCAAAATGCCGCTAAGCGATATTCTTCGTGAAAACAATGGTGGGACAATTAGAATCGTTACTGATCAAAGTACATACGATGTCTTTCTAAACGACTTCGAAATGATCTCTGATGTGCCGTCCGTGTACGCACCGGGGTGGCACGGCTTTTCCGTTACTGGTAATGCAACAACAATTGACAATGCAAGCATTCAAGTAACTCCGGGCAATTTGTATGTAGAAGATACCGGCTTTTTATCACGTCTATTTGGCGGTAATTCGGAGCCACCTATACCAGCAACCAGCATCGCTATCGGGGGTGAAAGCCTGATAACGCCCTCAAATGGTCAGTTATCACAAACTGGCTGGATTCCCTTCAACGGCTCATGGACCGAGCGGAACGGTATCATCATTCAGGGGTCTACGACACAAAGTGATGCACGCATTTCGTTTGATAAGGCATATGATCGCTACAGGCTAGAGGTTGATTTATGGCACCCCAACAAACCAGGAGGTGCAGGCATCATATTTGGTATGCCGCAGCCAAATGAACTAGCAAATGCGTATCTGGTACGATTCTCA
>JBCCSO010000871.1:0-2465 GCA_039199965.1 Chloroflexota bacterium
CAATGATGAATTTATAGTTGGTGTGTTGGTTCAGGCCAACTATGGGCTGCGCAAAAATCTTATGATTGGCGGGGCTCCTGTCGGCCGTGAAATGCCGGAACTGATGCCAGAAATCCACGCGATTGGTGGCCCTATCCATCCAGAAATGCCGACACAAGAAACCGGCTCAATCATCGTCATCGTGGCGACTGATGCACCGCTATTGCCTCACCAACTGAAGCGACTAGCACGGCGCGTTCCGATTGGAATCGGCCGGGTTGGTGGATATGGGGGCAATGGCTCTGGAGACATTTTTATTGCGTTTTCAACCGCGAACGAAGGTGCTTATCAGCGAGAGGGCAAGGTGCAGGTTGATATGGTGGTGAATGATCAAATGAGTGATCTGTTTGAAGCCACGGCATGGGCCACGGAAGAAGCGATTGTGAATGCGATGATTGCGGCCGAGACAACTACCGGTGCGAACGGTAACACGGTTCATGCCATCCCACATGACGAGTTACGGGAAGTTCTACGGAAATACAATCGACTAGTTGAGTAAAGCAATATGAAAAGAGAGATACAACCGGGAAAGGTTCGCGCCTTGCGTGCAACCACGACTGACGATGGGATTTTTACGATTTTAGCGGCCGATCATCGGGATTCGATGAAGGTGATGATCAACCCAGATGATATTAGCGCGGTACCGGCCGAGGTCGTTACTGAACTGAAGCTAGCCATCACCAGAGAGATCGTACCATTGGCGTCAGGTACCCTGCTTGATCCAGTTTATGGTGGCCCTCAGGCGATTATGACCGGTGCACTTCCTCGCGGTTTAGGCTGGATTAGCTCTATTGAGGATCAAGGTTACTTGGGTGATCCATACAAACCTCAGACACCCATGTTGAACGGCTGGGGGATTGAAAAGGCCAAACGGTTGGGAGCGACTGGGGTCAAAATCTTGATGAAATATCATCCTGACTCAGGCGAGGTTGCTGAGAAGCAAGAGGAGCTGGTGCGCGGTGTTTTGGCCGAAGGGGCACGGTATGAGATTCCGCTGTTTTTAGAGCCAATCTGCTATCCGCTAGACCCAGACATGCCGTATAGTAGCCCTGAATTTGCAGCGCTAAGGCGTGACATTGTGGTGCGGACGGCCAAAACATTTTCTGATCTTGGGGCAGATATTTTGAAGATGGAATTTCCCATCGACGCAAAATTTAATGATGATGAGGGGGAATGGGCAGATGCTTGTGCTGAATTAAACGATGCTGTTGATGTCCCTTGGGCGCTGCTTACGGCCGGTGTGACGCATGAGGTTTTCCGCAAGCAGCTTCAGATCGGGTGTGAAAACGGCTGTTCTGGATTCTTGGCCGGACGTTCGGTTTGGCGCGAGGCGGTTGCTCTTCAAGGAGAAGCCCGCACAGCCTTTTTGCAGACTGACGGCCGCTCACGTTTTCAAGAGCTGGTGAATATCGCTTCAACCTACGGCACCCCTTGGACCGAGCACTATGAACTGCCATCGATTTCCGATAAATGGTATATGACTTACTAATTATTTTGCCCCTACAGTTGTTTAAGTAGGCAGTCCTGATCAGACAAATATAGAGCCGACTGTAATCGGGGCAAAGTGTTGATCATCGAGAGCAACAGAAAGTTGATCGGCCGCAAGGTAGATTGATTTGTTGCTGTATCCCGCTTCGTTTTCTTGTGAAAACGGCTCTGTATAGACTTCTATTTGCTCTGTATCGACATTAACAATCCAATATTCAGCCACACGATTGATGGCGTACATCTGCTTTTTTAAACCACGATCATACTCAAGTGATGAGTCGGAAATTTCGATGACAATGCCAATATCGGCCGCTTGTGGATGGTTAGAATAATCGGCCGGTGTTCCGCGAATAATAGCGATGTCCGGCTCTGGCTCACTGTCATCAAGCGTAATTGGATCTTGAATAGACAAAAACCAGCCTCGATTGAAGCCAATGAGTTGGGCGAGAAGTGAAAACAGAATTTGGGTAATCTGAGCATGTCGGCGATTTTTAGGCATCTTTTTGATAAGGTATCCGTGAATGAGTTCGATGGCTTCGTCCTCTCCAAATGCGCCAGCTTCGATCATCTGATGATAGGTTTCAACACTCATGCGCCAAATTAGCTCATTGGCCTGTGTTTGTGTAGACATTGGCTCTAAAAAAGCGGTTGGAATATTGGAAGTCATTGGTTCATTATAAACGATCGGACGGTGATTGTGCAGAGCGATTCCTGAGAGCTCTGCGTAAAGCTTTCCACTGTGGCTCAATCCGCTCAACTTCGGCCGCTAAAATGTCTTTGCGGTCGTAGCGAGCCTGCAAAAACCCGGCCGTGACCGCATCGATTTCACTGCCAACATCTGGCATATTTACCTTTAACTCCTCCGCATACTCCAGCGGGGTTGCGCTATCCCAGCGGGCAAAGCTCCCTTTGTCCGCTCGCTGGATGGTTGACAGGTA
>JBCCSO010000872.1:0-2458 GCA_039199965.1 Chloroflexota bacterium
CCAAAGTGTAAAAGGTGAACCTCTTTTTATTTTAGCGTTGTATGGCCGTGATCGCACCATCAACACGACAGCGAAAATGGTAAATCAAATTTTGCAGCAAGAAGAGAAATATACAAGCCGATATCGATGGGTTTTGCTTATTCTGGGTACTTTTACCAGCCTTTTTGCTATATCTATGCCGACAATGGCACTGTCAGTTTTGTTTGATGAATTGAGCCAAGATTTAGGCCTGACCATTGTGCAGGTGGGTTTTATCTGGTCAGTTTCCTCATTCACTGGCCTCGTTATGGCTATTCCCGGTGGGCTGCTGTCTGATCGATTTGGGCCGCGTAACATGCTGCTGTTTGTGTATGTGACGAGTGGGATTCTAGGGTTGTGCCGCGCATTTGCCACCGGCTATGTTTCTTTCTTGCTCATCAGTATGGGGTATGGCTTGGTCTTGGCAACCGGTGCGATTAACGTTATCAAGGTGATTAGCGATTGGTTCCGCCCGGCCGAACGTGGAATTGCCACCGGTGTATTCTCGCTGGGATTTGCGAGCGGTTTTCTGTTAGGCTCATTTGCGGCCGCGACCTATTTGTCACCGTGGTTAGGCGGATGGCGTCCTGTATTTATCCTATTTGGTGTCCTGAGCATCATAATTGGCCTGCTGTGGTTTTGGCTTCATCCCAAAACTGAGCATACGCCAACTGCTATCTCGTTCCGCAAAGATGTATTCGAGCCATTGAACAAAACGGTTCGTTTCAAAAATCTATGGCTGATTGGGGTCGGCAAAATCGGCTTTTGGGGTGGTGTTCGCGGATTTACCGGCTACTTGCCTCTCTATCTGCGGGGTGAAGGATGGGAACCGGCGCAAGCAGACTCGGCCGTGTCCCTTTTTTTCTTGCTGAGCCTAATCTGCGTTATGCCGATTTCCATCTACTCAGACCGGAGAGGTCGCAGGCGACCTCTCTTGCTCTTTGCGGCCGTCGTGATGGGGCTGGGCATTACCTTTGCCGGTCTAAGCAGCGGATTCTGGATTCTAGTTTTTGTGGCGATCACGGGCGCATTTTTTGATGCGTTTATGGGTCTGGCTGTGGCCGCATCGACTGAAGTGAAAGGGGTTGGTGTGGCGCTTGCAGGTACGGCCGTTGGCTTCGTTTTTATGCTGCAGGAGGTTGGCGGTATGTTGGCCCCCATCATCGGAAATAGCTTGGTTCAGTACGGCGCGAACATTCCATTTTTCTTCTGGGGTGCTCTGGCACTCACAGGGTCTGTATTCTTCATCATGTTCAGTGAAGAAAATCTGAAGCGAACTGAGGACAGCGTACAGCCTACTTTGATAAAAACGCCTTCAAAATAGCCCGTGACTCTTCAGACATGACCCGTTCGTGGAAGATTGCTCCTTCAGCCTCCATTTGCTCTGCTACGGTTCCGGCCGCTGCTCGTTTCATCAGCATCTTCATGTCTCGCATCGCCTCGGCCGGTTTTTGAGCCAGCTTCTCCGCTTTTGCCCACGCAATGTCATGCAGTTGATCCGGCTCAGTAACACCGTTGATCAATCCCATTTCAAACGCCTGTTGTCCGCTGATGCGCTCGTTGAGCATAAAGAGTTCGGCCGCCCGCCGGGGGCCGACTGTTTGCGCGAGCAAATACCCTGATGCCGCTTCAGGCACCACGCCCAAATCGATAAACGCATAGTTAATCATCGATTGGGTTGAGGCATAAACAAGATCGTAGTGTAGCAGCATCGTCGCGCCAACCCCTACCGCAACCCCGTGCACGGCCGCCACAATTGGCTTTTGCGTGATTGAAATTTGCTTGATGAAGCGTCCGGCCGCCCCAGCCTTGTGCGGGTCTTCCCCTCTGTTCAGAAAATCATCGAGATCGTTTCCGGCCGTGAAGGCGTTGCCCCGGCCGGTGATGTAAATCACCCGGATCGATGGATTGTGGTCTGCATCACGCAGGGTGGCGGTGACTTGGTCATACATGGCAAAAGTCAGCGCGTTTTTCTTTTCCGGCCGGTTAAATTCGATTTTTAGAATCGGGCCGATTTGTTCGGTGAGGATATGAGTTGTCATGGTTGATAGTTGGTAGTGGCTGGTTATGCCAATTCGCGGCGGGAATAGCCTAAAACAGCCCGGGCGATAATCAATAAATTGATTTGCCGGGTTCCTTCATAAATGTCATTAATTTTGGCATCGCGCATAAATTTTTCGGCTAAAAGCTCGCGGCTGTAGCCCAAAGGTCCAAGCAGATCTACCGCTTTTTGGGTGACCCATGTTACCGCTTCACCCGCCCGATATTTGCACTGGCTGGCTTCCAGACGATTGTTGTCACCGTAAACCATCATCGCCACAGATTTCATGACCAAATGCTTAGCCCCCCGATAGCGGGCTTCCATTTCAATAAGGTCCCGCTCGACGGCCGTAAGCGCATGTTTGGGCTTACGGTAATCAACCACAATGCCTTCGGCCGC
>JBCCSO010000873.1:0-2438 GCA_039199965.1 Chloroflexota bacterium
GAGATATTTGATGACCTAAACGGCAATGGGTTAAATGACCCGGCCGAAGGGTTGCTCGATGGCGTCACGGTGAATCTACTAGATAAGAATGACCAAGTGGTTCGTACCACACAATCGGTTAGCGGAACGGCGGTCTTTAATTCAGTCCCAACCGGCCTGAAGCTGATTACACAGGTTATTCTGCCAAGCTCAGACCATGCCTTTACTAAGGTAAATGCACAAGGCAACAGCCAAGAGCTGATTGACAGTGATGTGCTGCGCTCAAACGGCCGTGCGGTTAAGTTCAAATTTAATCAAGGTGGTGTTGTGTTGGAAGACCTAGATGCGGGCATTGTCCGACCGGGTGTTTTTGAAACCACCATCTGGAACGACCTGAACGAAAATGGCGTCCGCGACAACGGTGAACCGCTGCTTGACGGGGTTTCTGTTGACTTAGTTGATCATACGGGCACGGTGGTTCAGACGGTGCTAACTGCAAGTGGCATTGCGATCTTTGATCCGGTTCCAGCCAACATGCTGGCTCGCGTTCAGGTGAACCTGCCTACTGATGCTGTATTTACTGCGCGGGATCAGGGCAGTGACGAAAGCCTTGATAGTGATGTGAATCCAAACACCGGCCGAGTGCCGCTTTACAACTTCAAGCAAAGTGGCTTAACTATTGAGGTCGGTGCCGGGATTATTTTCACGACACCACCCGAATAAGCCAAAGTTAGACAAGAAGCTTGTCTCAACACAAAAGGGTCTCTGTCTGAACATTCAGGCAGAGACCCTTTTCTATATTATTTAGGACTGAAAAGAAAACACCCTCAGAGGGCACATGGTAGCTGTCTGATTTTCAAACTGCTTTCTTGCAATTTTTTCTTTAGTATTAAAGAAACGCTCAATCAGTTATGACAGTGATTGAGCTCACGTTCCTTGGGCGATACGAGACTCGTATTCTTTCAGCTTATGATTAAAACTCTGGTGGAATCTCCTCTTTACGCTTAGCCATATACGCGTTCAGAGCTTCATCAATAGCGGGATCCAGTGGCGGAGCCTCATAGTCGCGCAACATCTTCTTTACCTTTTTAGCAGCTGCTTGCTCACTGGTTTCTGCCCCTTCCTCATACCATTTTTCGTACGAATCATAATTGAAGATTTCAGCTCGATGGAATGCTGTGCGGAAGTTCTTCATCGTATGCGGCGTGCCTAAATGATGGTCGGTGACAACCGTATTGCGTAGTGAGTCCATTGCAAAATCATTCTCATCCAGATCAAGCCCGCGCAACATCCGGTGAAACATGCCTAGAATTTCTGCGTCTTGCACAAACTTTTCGTACCCCGCCGCCAAGCCACCCTCAAGCCATCCGGCCGAGTGGAGGATAAAGTTGACACCTGCTTGAACAGCAGGGAGCATCACCCCCATTGACTCATATGCAGCTTGAGCATCGGCCGTTTTAGAGCCAGTAAACATCCCGCCAGAACGGAACGGGAGGTTGTGCCGTCGCGCCAATTGAGCGGCCGCGTACAGCACTAATTGACTCTCTGGTGATCCAAACACTGGTGCCCCAGACTGAAGGTCTATGTTGGTTTGGAAACAGCCGAAAATCACAGGGCATCCGGGCTTAACCATCTGCTTGAATGCGATACCAGCCAGTGATTCCGCATTCATCTGCGTCAGCGTACCGGCCAAACCAACGGGTGACATCGCCCCAGAAAATAGAAATGGAGAAATGATAGTAGCCTGATTTGCCTTAGCATAAACTTTTAAAGCACCTAACATCCGGTCATCATAGCGGCGCGGACTTGACACATTGATCAATGACACCATCGCTGGGTTTTCAAAGATGGCGTCTCCCATCACAATCTCAGCCATCGCAACAGAGTCGGCCGCATTTTCATCCGTGGTAACAGAGCCCATAAACGCTTTGTTACTGTACTTGATGTGGCTATATAGCATGTCCAAATGACGTGTGTGCGTTGGCTCATCGTTTGGTTCACAAACAGTCCCACCCGAGTGATGCACGTAAGGTGACATGTAGGCCAACTTCACAAAATTTTGAAAGTCTTCTAGGGTCGCTTCACGTCGCCCTTTATGCACGTCATAGACAAACGGTGGGCCATAAACAGGCGCAAAAACCATATTTTTGCCACCAACCTTTAGGTTGTTGTCAGGATCACGTGCGATTTGGGTAAACTCAGGAGGGGCTTTGGCCACGTATTCCATGATCATTTCACGATCAAAGAAGGCGGTTTCACCCGTGTCTCCTCCCATTTTGACCCCGTGGGCCTTTAAGATTTCGATCGCCTCTTCATCATAAAAATCAACACCGACATCGGACAAAATCTCAAGAGAGGCTTCGTGTATTTTTTCGATTCCCTCTTCGCTTACGACTTCATAGGGAGAAATATTGATCTTAGGCTGATTAACTTTGCTAATCTTTGCAATGTTTGCGGCC
>JBCCSO010000874.1:0-2437 GCA_039199965.1 Chloroflexota bacterium
AAATGTGCAGTTTTGCATGAAAAAACGTGCTAATTTGCAGAAAGTATCTATCAGGCAGTGCAGTCTCCCTCGTCAACCCATCAATCTAGATGACTGTCATGGCGGGCTTGCGCTACGGCCCGTACTTCAAGCTCATCGGCCGTGATTAGGCCATTTTCGATCACCAGTTTTTCGAGCGTTTTGAGCCAGTTCTTGTAATAGGCGACCTCATCACCGGCCGTCTCTGTATGTCCGATTTCGGCCGCCAGCCCTTGGCTAAAATCTTTCCAAGGACAGGTTCCGCTGTTGTTCAGTGCGACCGCTAAACCAAAAGCGCGCGCCTACCAAGAGGCATGGAAAACCGGCGCATCCTCTTCGTACGGAATTTCTCCAAATCCGTGCATGCCGCCCATGTCGTGAATACTGTTCATGATCGTTCTCCTAAAATAAATGTCTTCTAACCGTACCTATACTCTTGAGATTTTAACCCTCAAAATAGTCGAGCACTGCGGTGTGTAAGGTGTGCAAAAGAGCCTTAAATCGACCGCTCGTCTTAACCTAGACCGTAAGATACATTATGCTTAATGTAAGCTCTGATCAATGCCCCAGAATTATAAAGACTAAATTAAATGGAAGAAAGTGTGATGGCTGACTGGAAACCAGCTTGCGCTTGAATTTTAGGAAGGAACGCAGCATGATGAACCCCCTCCGGTTGTCCTTTTCGGGTAAAACGAGACTGTTTTACACGGGCTTTTGGTTGAGCCTGCTAATTGTATCGGTGTCTATGGCAGGATCGGCCGTTCTCGCTAAACAAATAGAGCGTGAGCCAGCAGTTGTTTTGGCAGCACCTGAAGGTTTGTATCCTCACATCATTGGAAATGATCTGATCGACGGCTCATTTACGGACGCCCACAATCCCGGCATGTATGTCAACGAATCTGACACATTCACCAATATGGGCACCTCTAGCGTAGCGATCAGCGTTGACGACTTCAACTTCTATGCCAAGAAGGAAGGAAATCCTGTTACCCCCATCGTTGTTAAAGTTGATAGTGACAATGACTTTACGGTTTTAGCCATCGGCAAAACCCGCACAAGCACTGAGTACAATGTAGGTGTGAATACATTTGCTTTTGCAGACAGCACTCCCACCATTGCAGTCGGCCCCGGCGAAAAAATTGCAACTGGATTTTTAGACGCTAATGCAGATGGCTCTGGATGGGGTGTTGGCGGTAATCCAATTCCAGCAGGGAACAACGGCACGATTCAAAACAACGCCAATAATTTTCCACTTGACCAAGATGAGCTTTGGATGCTGCTCCCTAGTTCGCTAGTTTTGGTCGGTGCAGGGTTTGATTCTGACACAGACGCCCCAGCTGTTGTGGTAGGAGAAAAGATCTTAACCACTAACGCTGGAAAAGATCTAAATGAATACAATCAAAATCTACGCACTTACAGTTTCCAGATCGGTTTTTCGGCCGATGACGTATTTGCAGGCGCCATACTTTACGCTGATTCAGGCTACGGTGGTGCCTTCGAACGCTTCTCAGACGGCATTTCAGACCTTTCTACCAGCAGCGTGGGTGCCAATACTGCCAGCTCCATCAAAGTAGCAGATGGTTATATCGCCTACCTGTGTAGCGGTTCCATGGACGTGCCAGAAACATGTACAGTCTACTCCACTGGTGACTACACAACGCTTCCGGGCATGGATAACGATGCGGTCTACATCAAGGTAGACCAAAATGATCCGTCTCGTCACGGTCAGTGGGGAGATGTGTTTGAACTACCACAGCGGGCTATCGCATCAGCCCAAATGCCGGACGGCCGCGTCATGTTCTGGCAAGGCGGTGACCCAGACGGAGCAGGCAATGACATCAGTATCATTGATCCTGTGACCATGCAAATTGGTTCAACGGGTGCACCTATGAATCATGATACGTTCTGCCCCGGCCCAGCTCTCATGCCAAATGGTTCCCTGATGTTGGCAGGTGGAGGACGCGGCACCACATCTTTTGAGCGCCATGATCCTGATAATCCTAGTCATCCTGATGATCCCTATGAGTTCTACCTTGACCAAGTCGTAACAGAAAATGCATCCAGCGTTTTTGATTGGAATCAGGCTACTTGGATTCGTCAGGCAGACATGGCAGAACCCCACTACTACGGCACATCTGTCGGTATGCCGGACGGCCGCGTATTTCATGCTTTGGGATCAACCATAGCCGCAAACGCTCTTACTAGTCAAAGTGACAACCCAGAAATCTGGACTGGCTCTGCGTGGGAAAAGCTAACCAATATCGACGTATCTGGTCTGCACGCCAACAATGGGTTTTATAACAGCAACTACTATCCGTACCTGCACCTGATGCCCAACAGCAATGTATTCCATTCAGGTGGTGTACCCACCATGCATGAGATCAACCCGAATGATATGTTGATCCACAACCAAGGTGTA
>JBCCSO010000875.1:0-2436 GCA_039199965.1 Chloroflexota bacterium
AAACGGTTGCCGAAAATTATATTTGATTATATTGATGGTGCCGCTGGGAATGAGCTTGCCAAAGCCCGAAATCGAGAAGCCTTCCAAGAGATTTATCTTCAAGGCAGAGTATTGGTAAATGTGGATCAACGGAGCCTGAAAACAAATTTTTTGGGTAAATCATGGGGGTTGCCATTTGGTATTGCCCCGATGGGGTTGTGCAACCTCGCTTGGCCACGAGCGGACCAAATGCTAGCCCAAGCGGCCGCAGCGTACAACATTCCGGCCGCACTATCGACGGCCGGATCTACCTCGATTGAAGATTTTGGCACACAAACAGGGCAAAACGGCTGGTTCCAACTGTATGTAGGCGGTGCAGAAGTTCAGGCGATGGGCTTGGTTTCAAGGGCGGAGCAAGCCGGATACGACACGCTAGTCTTTACAGTGGATGTCCCTCAAGTCGCACCCAGACGGCGTGATATGCGCAATCAGTTTGTCATGCCTTTTAAGATTGGCCCTAAGCTATTCTGGGACTTTGCAACCCATCCCCGCTGGTCAATCGCTTCGCTTTTGGCCGGAGCACCCCGATTGGCTAACTTCCCCAACGCCAACTCCAAGCAGGATGGCTGGGATCGGAACAGCGGCCGGGGGAAAATTGATTTTCCGTTTTTGGCCCGCTTACGAGAAAAATGGCCCCGCAAGTTGATCGTCAAAGGGGTGACCCATGCGGAGGATGCAAAGCGGATTCAAGCAGCCGGTGCAGATGCAATTTGGGTATCTAATCACGGCGGCCGTCAGCTCGCCAGTTCGCTCCCGGCTATCCACATCCTGCCAAAAGTCAGAGCGGCCGTGGGCAATGATTACCCCCTCATGTTCGATAGCGGTATCCGTAACGGAGAGGATGCGGTTAAGGCGTTGGCATTGGGCGCTGACTTTATCATGCTGGGTCGGCCGTTTTTGTGGGGTGTCGCGGCCGGTGGGCAGGATGGCTTGAATAACGTAATTGATTTGATAGCAAACGAGATTAGCGTAGCAATGGCACAGGTGGGGAAAGTCTGCATCGAGGAAATTGACTCTGGCATTTTACTGGGTAGTGATCGGTAAGTCAGTAACCAGTCCGCTTCGCTATTCAGTCGGTCGGTGATGATAACTGACCTACTGACCCACTGAATACTAACAAACCCTAAAAAGGAGATTTATCATGAAAATACGCGGTGGTGCATTACTCGCCAGAGCATTTCAGGAAAAAGGGGTCGATCAAGTTTTTACGCTCAGCGGAGGCTTTTGCAATCCAGCCCTTGAAGGGTTTATGCAGTGCGAAATTCCGGTCATCAATTCACCGCACGAACAGGTGGCAGGTCACTTAGCAGATGGGTTTACCCGTATTAACCGAAGACCGGCCGTTTGCTTAGTGGGGCCAGAAGGGTTTGCCAACGCCATCCCAGCGATGATGGAAGCGTGGGGAGAGCGCTCACCGGTTATTTTCATCACCGGTTCCAGCACGCTCAAGCGACAAGGGGCAGGCGGCTTTAAAGAAATTAATGATGTAGCGATTGCAGCCCCGCTCACCAAATACAGTGAACAAATTACACACGGTGAACGGATTCCTGAGTTTGTCGATCGCGCTTGGAAAATAGCAACGAGCGGCTATCCCGGCCCGGTTCACTTAAGTCTGCCAGTAGACATTATGTTTAGCTCGTTTGAGGCGGACAGCGGTCATGATGAACGGCCGTTTGATCGGGCTAGCCGTCACATTCCACGCGCATGGCCTAATCCGGCCGACTTGAAAGTGGTGCATGAAACCCTGACAAAAGCCCAGCGGCCGATCATCATTGGTGGACACGGGGTCTGGTGGTCTCACGCGGAGAAAAAGCTGGAAGAGGTCGGCCGGAAATTAGGCATCCCGATTTTCAATGTTCCCTATCATCAGAAATTATTGGGGGAGGAAAATGAAGCGTACATGGGGCTTGCCGACTTCCATCAGTATCACCCATCAAAAGAGGCGATTCATGAAAGCGATGTGGCTATACTGATTGGCGGCCGGCTGGACAATCAGCTGCAGTTTGGCAACCCGAACTTTTTCCCTAGCACCACCAAGTTGATTTGTGTCAACGGATCGCATGAAGAGCTCCAGCTCAATCGGTCGGCCGATTTTGGCTTGCTAAGCGATCCCGGCGCATTCCTTGATTCACTATTGGTCCTGCATGAATCTGGCAATTGGCATTTGGCAAGAGACTGGTTTGATCTACAGCGGCAGCGCCGAGGTGAGTGGGTCGAGAAAATGATCAACGATATTCCCAGTCGAAAAGAAAGTGAAGGGAAGCTCCATCCCTTGTCATTGGCACTAGGTGTTCAAGAAGCGATGCAAGATGACGATTGGCTGGTTATCGATGGAGGTAACACCCATTTCTGGTCTGAAATTGCGATCAACATCGCCGGTTACAAAGGTCAAAAATT
>JBCCSO010000876.1:0-2433 GCA_039199965.1 Chloroflexota bacterium
GAAAAATCGGCCGAAGCAGTAGGCATTACCGAACTCAATTTATCTCTGAGCGATTATGCGATGCGCGGTCGTCGCCCCGGACTGCTGTTCATCGTCACAGATCTCATGTCACCAGCCGGTTATCAGGATGGACTGTCCGCACTGCAGGGGCGCGGCTATGAGGTCGGCATCATCCACCTGCTTAGTCCTGATGAAGTTGAACCACCGCTCAACGGCGATTTTAAGCTGATTGATGCGGAAACCGGTGCTGAGTCAGAGGTTACGCTAGACGCCACAACCCTGCGCGAGTATCGGGAGCGCGTTGTTGGATGGCAAACAGAGATTGCGGAATATTTGGGCGGCCGGGGAGCGCACTACATTCCGGTGATCACCGACCAACCTTGGGACGAATTGGTGCTGCAAACGCTCCGCATGCGCGGCGTTTTGAAGTAGCTCGGCACACATCACGATTGTTATGGGAGGCTAGAGCCTTTTGTCCGTATGCAAGTCAGTGTAAAGCGGGGAATATTCACTTTTCTACGAAACTCGACCTTGGAGAATATTTTGGATGTTTTATTAGCTCTCCTACCGGCCGCAAGTTACGCTTTTGTCAGCGCCATCACCCCGGGCCCAAACAACATACTGCTAACAGCTTCAGGCATTACATTTGGCTTTAAGCGCACTATTCCGCATATGCTGGGCATTCCGTTTGGCTTTGCCATTCTGCTGACGCTGTGCGCTGTTGGTATTGGGGCGCTGCTAGTCACGGTGCCAGCGGCCGCAACAGGGCTCAAAATCTTCGGAACGTGCTACATGCTTTATTTGGCATGGATGCTGCGCAACAATGCCATCGCTAGGCAGGATGAAACAACGGGAGAAACGGCCGCCAATCCTATGACCTTTTGGCAGGCCGCCATGTTCCAATTTGCCAATCCAAAAGCATGGGTATTTGCTCTAACAGGTGCCTCCGCCTTTCTGCCTGACTACCCCTCTGTGGCGCTTTCTGTTTTGATCTTGGTATTACTGTTCTGTGCCGTTATGTCTCCGGCTGTGGTCGTGTGGGCTGCTTTAGGATCAACGATCAAGCAGTTTTTGCGCAACAGGCTCATTGAGCGGATATTTAGCGCGTTAATGGTACTGTTGACGATTTATGCCGCTATTGCCATTTGGTTTCCGCTTGAATCTTGAACGGGACGTTTCCATAGACCAATGAAAATTTTTGAAGCAACAAAAGATGACTATTTGATTTCAACCGATCGCAACAAAATTGACCTTCCAAGAATGCGGGACTTCATCGCAGAAACCTATTGGTCAAAAGGCATTCCACTGGAGATTATGCAGAAAGCGGTAGACAATTCGCTCACTTTTGGTGTATATCACCCGGCCGATGGTTTGATTGGCTGTGCGCGGGTCATTACAGACTTTGCAACCTATCACTATCTGGCTGACGTTTTCATACAAGACTCCCATCGTGGCAAAGGACTAGGTAAATGGCTGATGGAAGCGATCATGGCTCACCCAGACTTACAGGAATTTCGCAACTTTAACTTGCGCACGGGTGATGCTCACGGCCTTTATGAAAAGTACGGGTTTGAAACAGTAGAAGACCCGCGCACATTTATGATTTATCAGAAAAAATCGAGCTACGCAGAATAATTATGCACATTAACTACAACGGAAAAAAATTCACATCTGTCAGCAATTCAGGCTCTGGTGAGGTTGATAACAACACCGTTTTTAACTATCAGCAGAATGGCAATGTACTGTGGGCAACGTATTCCGGTGGTGCCATTAAATTTGGCACCTTAACCGGCCTTATCGCTGAAGATGGATCGCTTGATTTCAGATACAGCCACGTCAACACTGATGACATCATCATGACCGGCCGCTGCTTATCAACGCCAGAAATCTTGCCAGACGGCCGTATTCGTTTACATGAAAACTGGCAGTGGACCAGCGGTGATCTTTCGGCCGGAGAGTCAATTGTTGAGGAAATGAGTGCATGAGTGAAACACATAAACTCTACAGAGAAAACCCCTATCAAATTTCATGCGAAGCCGAAGTTGTTGAAGTAACGGAAAACGTCATACGACTCAACAAAACGGTCTTCTATGGTGAAGCAGGTGGGCAAATTGGAGATATTGGCCGGATCAACAATCTGCCCATTACCGATGCTCAGCACAGCGTCGGCCGGATGCTGCTAAGACCGGACGCCCCTATGATTCAGGTGCGAACCAAAATTAACCACATCGCTGAAAATGCACCAGCGTTCGCTGTCGGTGATTCAGTCAAGGTTGAAATAGACTGGGAGCGCCGCTACAAGATCATGCGTATGCATTCGGCCGGGCATTTGGTGTTTTACTACGCGCTCAAATTGTTTGGCCCTGACGGAGACGGCAGGCTGAGAGGTAATTTGAAGGGATGCAGGCTGGGGGATGACAACGGCCGTTTCGA
>JBCCSO010000877.1:0-2410 GCA_039199965.1 Chloroflexota bacterium
GAATTCCGCCCATTAGCAGCGCGCCACCGAAGAGAAATGCTGATAAAAAGATTGTGATGCCCATTAAGGTGGATAGCAAATTAGCCAGTCCCCGGCCTCTGCGACGGCCGATACTTTGTTGAGCTAAACGGGCAATACCCGCGCCGATGGCACCGCCGACGGCAAAGGCGATAAAGAGGAAGAAGAATCCGCCACCACCGATAAGGCCCGCAATCACTCCCACCAAAATTGATAATCCTACTGTAATCAGTGAGGAAATGACGTAGTCTGACGTTGTGGCTTCATAGTAGCCATCCTCCAGCTCACGAATACAAATCTCGCACCGATAGCCAACCGAGGTCGATTTTGAGCTTTTGAGCGTAATTGGGCGACCGCAGCGGTTACAGCGCAGGTTGGTTGGTTCGCCAGTCTTGTAGTCGACCATCGTACCGTCCGGTTTGACAAATTCTGAGATGTCTACTGGGTGTGAAAAGGTACCGCCAACAATTGGTTCTACCTTACTGATGGTATTTTGAACAATCGCTCCTTCATCAACATTTTCAACTTGACCTGTTTCAGGCCCATTGAATTTTGGCTCAGGTTCAGCCTTCAGTTTGGCTTTTTCTTCCTGCTTGAGCAGATTGATTTCTGGTGGCTCTTTGCCGTCTAGCACAGCAAGGTTGTTGATGGCGTCAACGTTTTTAGGGTCTATTTCAAGTGCTTTGTTGTAAGCATCCCGTCGATCACTTTCATCAGACAGGACATTACCCAGCCCCACATAAGCTTCGGCCACATCTGGCTCTTTTTCTATCAGTTCCCGATACAGCTCAATGGCGGCCGGGATTTTTCCATCTTCGGCCACGCGTGCGGCCGTTCTGAGTTGAGTACGAATATAAGGGGTCATTTTGTTTAGATGTTTAGATATTAGAGACTAGATATTGGTAGATTTTGACTAACATCTACCTAATAACCTCTAACTTCTGTCTATCTACCTCTCAAATCCCAGCCTTTTGAATAACCTGCGGTAGAAATAACTGCGTTCGCCTACTCGGGCAAAACGAGCGGTGTGATCATGCCGTGTGATGATGATCTTGTCGTCATTGACCAGATCGATG
This sequence comes from Chloroflexota bacterium, assembly GCA_039199965.1. Taxonomy (GTDB): domain Bacteria; phylum Chloroflexota; class Anaerolineae; order Promineifilales; family Promineifilaceae; genus WTJY01. The sequence continues at coordinate 1,095 of JBCCSO010000877.1, forward strand.
GGTTCTTGCCCATCAACCGTCAAAATTGCACCGTGATCAGTCCTGACCTGAATGTGTGCCTCTGCCTTTTGATGCAGTACAAGCGCACGATCCAGACTGAGGTACGGAGCCACCGGCATCAGCAAAAAGTTGTTGAGCACCGGCGGTAAAAGCGGCCCTCCGGCTGCCATCGAATAGGCAGTGGAACCGGTGGGCGTGGCTACAATCACACTATCGGCCGTGTAGGTGGTAATTTCTTCACCGTCAACAGATAGTTTTAGGCGCACAACACGTGCTTGGATGCCGCCGATCACAAAATCATTTAGAGCGATGTAATCGCCAAGTTCTTGCTGTCGACGCACCACTTTGGCGCGCAGCATAAGGCGGGATTCTGTCCAATATTTATCTTGTAAGAATTGTTCCAATACATCTGGCCAATGTTCAGGATCAGTCTCACTTAAAAAACCGATCCGCCCCATGTTAATTCCAAAAATGGGTGTGTCATAGGGAACTGCGAAGCGTGCCGCCCGCAGAATTGAGCCATCACCCCCCAATACGATCATGAGATCACTTTTCTCCGATTCCTCATGAACTTCTGATTCATTGAAGGTATTACCGATCCACGATGTGTGGTCTTTACCTTTTAACCAGCGCGCAATTTCTTCTGCAAGTTTTGGTGAATCAGGTTTGTTGGGGTGAAACAGAATGCTAAAGTGCATGGAACAAGCGTTATGTTGGATGATGTGATTTTCTCAAAGAAACCTAATTTTTGAGTAGATCAACTAAGCCTGTGATCGGGTGCTCAAACTGCTGACCACCATCCTGCGTCATCGGCCGGACGGTAACGTTGCCGCTGGCTAATTCCCCATCACCCACAATAATGGTGTGGGTGATTTTGTACTTATTGGCCTCTCGCATTTGGCTTTTCATGCTCCGTTTGTCGCGAGCAAACGCAAGGCGTGTGCCAATTCCGGCCGCACGCAGAGCATAAGTAATGTCAACGGCCGCAATTTTTGTGTCACCGCCAAAGTGAGCCACAAACACATAGGGTTCAGCCGGCTGGGGCACTGCAATTTCTTCAGCTTTGAGGGCCAAAACGCCGCGCTCTATCCCCATCCCGAAGCCAACGCCCGGTGTTGAATTTCCTCCAATCGCTTCCGCTAAGCCATCGTATCGGCCGCCACCGCATAGAGCTGATTGGGCCCCAATTTTGTTGTACCACACCTCAAAAACTGTTTTGGTGTAATAGTCGATGCCGCGCACCAGCCTAAAGTTGATGTCGTAAGATATGTTCAACTTTTCTAGCATACTGCGCAGATCCGCCAAGTGGCTGGCGC
>JBCCSO010000878.1:0-2408 GCA_039199965.1 Chloroflexota bacterium
AGGCTTGGATCAAAAGTGAGCCTGATCTCGCTCGACACGAGGCGGTCGTGCTAGAGCGTGCTCAAATGGGAGATGTTCATGCTCCAGAAGTCATTGCATTTGACGAGTTTGGGGCTCAAACTACTCATCCAGCGGTGCTGATGAGCAAAGTTAGTGGAACTGTTGACTTACATCCGGCCGACATGGACGATTGGTTGAAGCAGCAGGCGATCACACTAAATAAAATCCACCAGCTCCCCACGAATCATTTTGAATGGCGCTACGTTGATTGGTTTGATTCTGCAGAACTCAGCGTGCCATCTTGGTCACAGCAGCCTAACGTATTTGATGAGCTGATTGATATTCTAGGCCGCCCTAGACCAACTGTGCCTCACGTGTTTCTGCACCGCGATTATCATCCAACCAATGTACTGTGGGAAGCAGGGCACTTGACCAGTGTAGTCGATTGGGTAAATGGGTGTATTGGCCCAGCCATGATTGATGTGGGGCACTGCAGGCTAAATTTGGCCTCCCTGTTTGGTATGGAAGCGGCCGACAGGTTTCTGTACCACTGGCGCAAGTTCGCTAGAGCCAAGCACTACTCTGCTTGGTGGGATATCTGTGCTTTTGCTAATGGAGACACTTTTTCAGATGCATTGGAGATATATGGTGGATGGGCAGACTTCAACAAAACAGATGTCACCCTAGAAAATCTGGCTCGAAATCTAGATGAATTAGCAAAGACTTTGCTAATGAACTTTAAATATTCAGCCAGCTAACTTTCTTCTTGACTATAAGAAAGCCACGCTTTATACGTAAATTATGTGAACCTAAAGTGAAAACCAGTTAACAGTTCAAGATGACATTTATCCCACAAATGGGATCAGGGGCTAAAAAAAGTGCAATTTACCCATATATACTGGCAAAAAGGTCCTAAATGAGAAACACAACTCTCTGGAAAAACAGGGACCCATTACCTTTGATCTATATGATGGAGGCTTTTTCTCATTTATCTTTCAAGTTGCAAAAGCACTACGTCTTCAAAGTAGTATCTTGAAATTGAGGCTAATGCAATAAGTCTTTAGCGGAAGGGCAGACCATTAAAGGCTAAACGGGAAGGATATCAAGATCCTATGCAATAAAAAGCGTTTGTAAAGACGCATAGTAACCACACCAATACTGAGCTAAGAAACCAGTCTGGTAGTCCAACAAAGATTGGTATTGTATTTTGCATGCCGTTTTATTGTGTGGAGAAAATGATAATGAACTACGTCGTCAAACCGGTTTTACAACCTCTTTTGTATGTAGCAGAGACACCTACATTAAATACAGCTTGTAGACAATTTAATGATTTAATCAGCTACAACCGTATTAAAACCCTTCCAAAAGTTGATATTCACAGGCATTTTGAAGGTTCGCTGCGTTTATCTACCCTGATTGAAATCGCTCGAATGTTTAAAATGGATGTTCCTACTGATCCTAGTAAGCTTGCACCTATGGTTCAGATGGTGGGTGAAGAGCCTGATCCTATTCGCTTTTTATCTAAATTTGGAACACTGCGCAAATTTTATCAGTCGCCCTCTATCATTAAGCGTATTGCGTATGAAGTGGTGGCAGATGCTGCCATGGATAATGTCAAATATTTGGAGCTGCGTTTTAATCCTCAAGCGCTGGCTAATGAGCGTGGGTTTGCTCTTGAAGATGTGACTGACTGGGTAATCGAATCTGTACGTGAGGCGTGTGAAGATTTTAACATTGTTGTGAAATTGATTATTACGCTCGTCAGGCATGATCCATTTGATAAAGCAAAAAAGGTTGTTGAGGTAGCTATGAGCCGCAAAGGGCGCGGTATTGTAGGTCTTGATTTGGCTGGTGATGAGATCAATTATCCGGCCGACAATTTTGCTCCTATGTTCCGCGAAGCAAAACAGGAAGGCTTAAAAATTACTGTTCACGCTGGTGAATGGATGGGGTCTGACACCGTTAAACAGGCTATTTTAGACATGCAGGCGGATCGAATTGGTCATGGTGTGCGCGCCATTGATGATCCATATGTTATTAGCTTACTAAAAGAACGGGACATTCCGCTAGAAATGAGCCTAGTTAGCAATGAGCAAACCGGTTCCGTAGCTTCGATCGCTGAGCATCCGCTGAAGGAACTGCTTATGAAAGGGGTGAAAGTCACCATCAACACAGATGATCCAACTATTTGCGGTGTCACCATGACAGATGAATTGGCACTTGCGGCTGATCTATTGAAAATGAATTTCATGCTTCTGTATGGCCTAACTTGGAATGGACTTGAAGTTGCGTTTATCAACGACAAGCAGCGGCTCGAACTTAAAAACCAAATTCAAGATAGTTGGGCTAAGATCAGTGAGCTTGAAATGGAACCTTCAAGCCCAAACCCAGCCATCTAAAATAGTTTA
>JBCCSO010000879.1:0-2407 GCA_039199965.1 Chloroflexota bacterium
CATGCTCGAAGAAATGGCTGGACAAGCGCTGTGCAGGCTGTTTGACCTAGCACCTTCGGCCGACTGCACCTTTATGTATTCCGGCACCTACGCCAACCAGCAGGCCCTTTACCTTGCCATCCACCGCTACGCGGAGCGCAAGGGGGTAGATTTTATTAACGATGGCTTGGCCGTTTTTGAATATCCCGGCAAACTGGCGGTTCTGGTCACGGCCGACGCTCATTTTTCAATGCGGCACGCAGTACGCATGCTGGGAATGGGAGAAAACAATCTGATCAAGGTGCCTGTCGACGCTGAGCGGCGCATGGATGTTGAGGCATTGAAGCAGCTCATCACAGAGTTAGAGGGTGAAAAAGAAATTATTTCGATTGTGGCCACGAGCGGGACTACTTCAACCGGGGCGGTTGATCCGATCCGGCCGATCGCTGATTTGGTAGCGGGCACAGACATTTGGTACCACATCGATGGGGCGTACGGATACGCGTACAAGCTGGTTCCCGAATGTGCCGATCTGTTTGAAGGAGATGACTTGGCGGATTCGATCACGTGGGACCCGCACAAGCAAATGGGAGCCCCTATACCCAATTCGGTGCTATTTTTGCGCGATGGCTCAGATTTCGGCCGAATGTCGCTCTATTCTGGCTACTTCAATCGGGCTGAAGATGTAGAGCCAAACCCCGGGCTGAAATCGCCACCCACCACCCGGCCGATGTCGGTTTTGCCGCTGGTGACCATTATCAAAGGGAAAGGGCTCAACGCCATCGTTGAAGAGTTAGCCTCACCGGTGCGCGCTATGCGCCAAACGGCCGCATGGCTCAAACAGCAGCCTGATTTTGAGGTATGCCACCATCCAGATACCGGCATCCTGTGTTTTCGCAAATTAAAGGCGGGTGCTTCTGAAGAAGAAATCAGCCACTATCAGCGGAAACTTTATGACCAAATTATGGCCAGCGGCCGACGCTCGATTTCAACCACAAAGTTGAATGGGCAAACTGTTCTTCGCTTTGCTGTTGTCAAGCCGGAAACCAAGTTTGAGCATTTAAAGGACTCCATCGAGGCAATTCGCAAACTGTGACATGCTAGCGCATGTTTATAGTGTTGGTTGCCGAGTGCGATCTCGGCTTCGACAGGCTCAGCCTACGTTCTTGCAGAGGAACCCTGAGCACCCGCACTGAGCCAGCCGAAGTGTGATCTCACAGTCAAAGACCTCAAATCACTTTAGGGACAGCATGCTTTTTTCCACAATTAACCAAATTCAATTGGTTTTTTCTGCGAGCAAATATGTGAACATTTAAATATTTTCAGGCTATTTTCTTTGCAAAAAGAAGGCAAACACATCTATCAAGTGAATCTTTTCACCTTTGATCGTTTCGATTCGGCCAAAATCTCTTGACAATTGTTTTCGGCCGAAATACTATTCGGCACATTAAAATTCAAATTGCTGCTAAGTTAATTCGGTCAGCGCCAAACTAGCTTAGCCACTTTTATCCAGAGAGGTGGAGGGACACGGCCCTTTGAAACCTCAGCAACCGTCCAAACTGGTTTGATTCGTCTCAACAGACCTATTTGCTTGTTTGGAAGATGGTGCTAAATCCGTCAGAGTATTCTGGAAGATGAAAGCAGTCAGCATGCAGTCTGTTCCGCTCAATGTGTTGAGCCGTCATCAAAACCAAACGCTCTAACCCTCTGGATATCTCTATTCAGAGGGTTTTTTTATTTTTTACTAGCACGCTTCGCTTATCAGTCAATCAGCATGTCAGCTAATCAGCTTGATTCTTGCGATTATAGTTCTGCCTGACAGACTGAAAGTGAGCGCAGCGAACGCGCTGATTAGCTGAAAACGAGCGAAGCGAGTGTGCTGACTAGCTGATTAGCTATATACACAGGAGAGATTAAAATGGGAATCGAAAATATCGATCGTGATTTAGGGTTTAGCACCCGCCAACTACACTCAGGACATACACCTGACCTAGACACCGGCAGCCGCGCGGTGCCCATCCATCAGACCACAAGCTTTGTCTTCAACGACACAGAACACGCTGCCAATCTGTTCTCGCTCGCAGAACTAGGCAACATTTATACCCGCATCATGAATCCAACCAACGATGTGTTGGAACAGCGGATTGCCAACCTAGAAGGTGGCGTTGGCGCGTTGGCGGCTAGCAGCGGTCACGCGTCCCAATCTTTAGCGTTTTTCTCACTGCTAGAGCAAGGGGATCATATTGTGGCCAGCAGCCGCTTATATGGCGGCAGCTTTAGCCAGTTCAACTATTTCTTCCCTCGTTTGGGAATCACCACCACGTTTGTTGATCCATCAGATCCAGAGGCATTTGCGGCCGCTATCCAAGACAACACCAAGTTGATCTACGGCGAAACGCTGGGCAACCCGGACATTTCTGTCTTCCGC
>JBCCSO010000880.1:0-2406 GCA_039199965.1 Chloroflexota bacterium
ACTTCCAAAATGCACTGGATGTATCCTATCAGATTGATGATGAGCCCTTAAAAATCCAATCGATCATTCCGCTGGCTGAGATTATGCGGCAGCGAGGTGATGCAGACGGAGCAATTGCCCTAGTCAAACCGCTGTTTGAAGATCTGGGAACAGGAATCTGGGAAGAGTTACGGGAGTCTATCCTGCTGATTCTGTGTACGATCCGCTTGTTTGATCTAATTGATACAAGTAAGAGTCGCATGATTATTGAGCATGCGCTCAGTGTTATCCACGGCCGTAAAGTAGAATTAGAGTCCGTAGAGAGGTGGGAGTACTGGCTAGGTAACACCCCCGGTGCTCGTGAAATTTTAGAGCTGGCAAAGACAAATGATTCTGGAAAACAATAAATTGTGGGTGCCATAGGTAACAAGTCCCAATCTAATTTTTGAGAGAATTTTCGTAGGATTCTGTGATTAATCTGACATTCATCAACCCGAAACGTTTTGGAACTTTCTAACAAGTAAGCACTACAGGAGTAATAAAACCACACATGAAAACGCTACATAAAATTCTTTTCACCTTTGTATTTGGTATGACGCTTGCCATTGCGGGCCTGATTGGGTTCGCCCAAATGGAGCAATCTGATCTGGCCACGACTGACCAACCTGCAGTCGTTGTCTATGATGAATCTGTAGATGAAATTGCGAGAGGCCACACCGGTGTAGACCGTGATGGCGATACACGGCCACCACGCGCATGGCGATAGTTTTTGAAACTTTGACTCAGTAAAAACACATGGGTGCAGCGTAACGCGCTGCACCTTTTTTTGTTTGGCCTAGAGTTTGCTCCCATTTTGATTGACGCCTGCTGACCAAAAGCCTATTTATTCCCAGATTAGAAGAGAATACCTTTTTAACTCGTCTATAAAGATTCGTGTGCCACACTGTGCTCAAGCTTCATCTCAATGAATAAACCGGCATTGCAACAACAAAACAAGCTAATCGAGCTTAAAAAGCGTCTGAGGAGCCTGCAGAACGAATATAGTGAGCTGCGGGACAACCAGCGTATCTTGATTCACGACATCAAAACACCAATATCGAGTATCCTGCTTGTTTCAGAATCACTGCTTGATGAAATGGATGAGCTTAGCCAAAGTGAAGTTGAGGTCGAGGTCCAAAAAATTGTCGATCTTTCAAAGGAAATGTACCAGATGGTGCGCCGTCTTTTGGAAGAAGATAGGGTCAAACAAGAGAAAAAGCAGATCCGTTCTCTTCTTGCTCCACTGTTGGTTCAGGAAGCTGTTGAGATCGTGCAGGATCGCTTTGCACAAAAGTCCAACGCGAAGCGGATTAGTTTTATTTCTGATCCAACGATATTTAAGGGGTTGTGCTGGATTGGTGAAAAAGAGCTGCTTGATATGATCTTGTCCAATTTGGTCTCGAATGCGCTGAAGTATTCACCGGCCGGTACAACTGTTACGTTTGCGGCCGAGCAGGACGGACCGATGGTAAAACTGCACGTGATTGACCAGGGCCTTGGGCTAACCTCTGAAGACATGAGCAAGCTGTTTCAATCTTACGCACAGATAGAATCTTCACCCACTGGTAGTGAGAGTAAAACCGGCCTTGGTCTTTATGTGGCCCAGCAGATGGCCAACCGTATGCAGGGAAAAGTTATGGCTCATTCAGATGGTAAAAATAAGGGCTCAGTTTTTTCAATTTGTCTACCAGTTGCAGGTGTTGCTTCTTCGACCTAGCCGCCTTAATTTCTGGGAAACGGTAGGCTATCTTACTTCTTGAGGATTTTTACTTACAAGCACTAAGCCTGTCCAAGTACGTTCCTGCAGGTACTGAAAACGTGTCAAGCGAGTGTTTTATTTTTGTCCTTGGGAACTGGACGGGTTAACATCGCACCCTACATTTACCGATTACCCCTTGAATTACCAAGTAGCTATTTTTTAACATGAGTGGAATGATTTGCAGATGCCCTTCCAAAATCTTTCCCTTACTTGACCACCGACTGCCGATGATTGCCTAATTTTCGCAGCAAACGATTGAGCGTTTCTCGCTCTTCAGGGCTAAAGCAGCTGTACGTTTCATCTTGCGCAGCGGCCGCTCTTACCTTTGCCTCTTCTAGCACAGCTTTCCCCTTCTCCGTTAGAACTAGCCTGTAGTAGCGCCGATCGTTTGGATCCTTTTCCCGGAGCACATACTTAATTTCCTCTAAATCATCGACCAGTCGCACAACGTGAGTTCGGTCAAATCCTAGCTTTTCACTGATGGCGATCTGCGAGAGATGCGTTCCGTTATCAATCAGCGTCATCACCCCATACTGACGCGCATCGATATCAAGCGGCTCTAGAGCTTGATCAAACTCTAGGTACGCCATTTGGGAAACGTACGTCAGTAAGTAGCCTGTGTCTGAAGC
>JBCCSO010000881.1:0-2403 GCA_039199965.1 Chloroflexota bacterium
CAGAAATGGACAAAAAATTCTGGTCAAAGCATAGTTGCCATGGGATTGAAGCAACCTGTCAGGAGTTCTCCATGCAGATGTTTCGAGAAGGGACTACTGAATGGGAACGCTAATAGTTGTGATTTCTGATTGCAAATTTATTTACCATGCAACGCCAATCCCGGAAGAACGCTGCTTCATTCGACCACAAGCTTTTTTTCACCTTTTTCATGGGCATGGGCTTGCAAATGCTGCTGCCCATCAACGGTATTTCGAGGATTGTGCTGGCCGGTCTTTGGGCTGGGATACTCATAAAGTTTGCGATTCAGCATCGCCAAAAGTATCGGTGGCAATGGCAAGGTTTGACACCATTGAATCTATTCAAAAGTTTAGGAAAGCTGATTTTTGGATTGTGGTGTTTTATCCCCTATACAGTAGCAGCAGTTGATAGTTTTATCTATAATCAAGATCTAGAAATCACTCATCCACTCACAACTAATCCGCTTAAAATATTTTCAGAATTTATTCGTATATTGCCAGATCTATTGATCAGTAAAAGCCCAGTCGTGATGTTCTGCATTATTCCTTTCTTTGGACTAATCTTCCAGATGATGGTTAGCCTGAAAATTGCTTATGGGTCAGAGGGAGCGTTCTTAGATGACTGTTATCAAGAACAATTACCCAGTGTTCAATATCCTAAAGAGATGGCTGACTTTCCCGAGTCAAGATCATCAGAATCTCTCATCAAGAAACTAATAGGCTTCTTTACTTCACGTGCTTTCATTATTCAAAAGCAGTCAAACTCAATAGAAATTGAATTTTATAAAATTTCCTCTCAAGATTTAAAAGAGAGCTTTGCAATAATCTGTGTGCCTTTAATGTTTTTTCTGTTCGCTCTATATGGCTTGGTTGTAATGGTTGTGTTTGGGCTGTCTGACTATCTAAACGATCCGATAGCCTCAGACAATCTTTTCCTTATTCTGCCAGCCTGGGGGTTCCAAGTCTTATTTTTTACAGCCGTCGTCTATTTTATTTGGACTAAGATTCTATGTTTACTATTTGTCAAAGTAGTTCTAAGCTTTGACGCTGATAATCTGACTGCATACGAGGTACTCTTTGGATATCGCCGTCAAGTTTTTGGCATTGATAAATCCACCTTGTCACCCCTGAGAGAACAAGAGAGATCCACAAAAGTACCTGGTATGAAAAACGCAGCACTGATGATCCAAAGACGAGGCAAAGACGTTGAATTAGCAGGGCATTTGCTACCAGAGGCGATGGAAACAGTTCAACAGGTTTACACCAGCTATCGCACCTCTACTTTTGACAGATTTTATGCTGAAATTCAACCCGTTTATTTGGTGTGAGATGTAGTGGTCTCATGGTTGATGCGACTAGGGCGGCTAGTACTAACTAAATCTTGTTCTCTGTCAGCAATGGGATAATGCAGCGTTTGTTAACACCCACACATAACAGCGCAATGATTCTCCATACTTTTGTCGATTTAGACAACAGAATCTAAAACCTGACCAAGATTTCTGCGGGTTGGCGATCAAGTGAGGGAAACTAATGGCCTAACCCCATAGAACAGGAGGCCCCCTATGAGTGAATTTTCAGATTTCTTGAAGCACAAGTCTGCCTATGTCGCCATTGGCGAATTTAAGCCCGGTACGTTTACAGAAGCGCGTCAACTCTACGAGCAGGCTGTCTCGACCTATTCCCAAGGGTTCAAGGGGGCTTACTTGCTGCAAGAACCCGACAGCGATCGCGGGATTGCCATCATCCTATGGGAAAACGTCGGTGACATGGATGCCCAAGCCCACAATGAGGTGCATCAAGCTGCCCTCAGCAAGATTTCTCACCTGTTTGAAACCCCACCCGTGACTCGCTTTTATGAGGTTTGTAGTGAAATCGGCTTGCCCGGTGTCCTGGCAGCCGTCAGCTAATGCCTGAGTCAGCGTTTGCTCCGACTACGCTTGTCATTCAAAATAAGAGACTATGCCATTTGGCATGATTGCACTTAATTTGAATGACGATAGGTTTGTAATTGATGGCGAAACACACCCAGGCTCACATGTCCCGCACGCTGCCCAAGGCCCAATCAGAGTTCTTTAAGCAGCGGACGCGTAATCAGATGGAATATTACATGGGGGCCAAGCTGATTGAAGTGGGCGTGAACCCAAAGATTGCCACCTATCGCTGGTCGGTCGAAGACAAAGGCAGCAATGAAGAGTGGACCTACAGTGCCTACTGGGGTGATTCTCGGGAAAAGTTGGAACAAGCGGAGCAGAACCAATAGTTCTACTTTGGTGTCTCCTAATCCAACGCTTAACGATGATGGCCCCTAACGATGATGACGCAGACGGGCAATGAAAAATCCATCGGTGTCGTCGCGGTGGGGCCAACGCTTGATCCAACCTCCGG
>JBCCSO010000882.1:0-2402 GCA_039199965.1 Chloroflexota bacterium
AATATTTTGTTTGGCCCATACCAATCTTTGAATGATTGTTAGCAATACTAAGGTCGCAAACACACCGAATAGAATGGCTGAAAACTGAGGCAAAAGCAAAAATACAAAGTATGCAATAACCGTCTCTGTCCCCTCAATAATACCTGTAGGCATGGTAACTGAAGTCATCTCACGATTTTTCTTTGCACCGGCCGATTTTTTCTCGAGTATGGCGGAAAGATACATCCAAGAAGCACCGTTAATGTAGTAAATCATCAGTAGAATCGCTAACATCACCCAATTCACAGGATCCGGCCGACCCAGCACAAGACCGATTGGAATTAGGGCGTAAATCATGAAGTCAATTAGGATGTCTAAGTAGCCTCCAAAATCAGTTTGCAACCCAAAATTTCGTGCGATGGTACCGTCTAATCCATCAAGAATTCGATTAAGGGCCCACATCGCAACAGAAAAACCGATCATGTTTTGATAGGCAAACCAAGCGGCCAAAATTCCCGGAAATATGGAAACGACCGTAATTGTATTGGGGTGAACCGTTTTAAAAACTTCAGCAATGGGGTTTAGAACACTTTCTTTGGCAACGCGAGTGACTGAATCTAACATTATTTTGCTCTGCGACTGAACTATGAAAAAGAAAGTTGGACACAATAAACCCGGTTGTAGTCATCGGGTAATTACTTTCTCTTTTGACCCAAGTAGACCAGCAAAAGACCGAACGCTACAAGCATAATCACCAAAGAAGCGATAAACATCGTCAGATAGAAACTACTGATGCCTTCAGAAGCCTCACTTGACTGGTTAATTGGCACACTTTCCGGTACATCGGTCGGGCCTGCGGTAGGAAGTGCAGAAATAACGGCCGAAGTGGGCGTTGCTGTTGGCAATGGTGGCAGCGTTGGTGTAACCATCGTAGGTGTTGCCGTTGGTGTGATGGGGGTTGGCGTAAACGTCTCTGTTGGGGCTTGAATTGGTAAATCAGCTGATCCACCAACTAGATCAGGAGACGGGGTTGGAACGTAGCCCACAATCACTTCTTGTCCAACGGACAGCAAGCTGGTCTCGTTTAGGTTGTTAAGCGAATAAATTTCCTCAAGAGTTAGCCCATAAATCAGCGCGATTTCGATAATTGTGTTACCGCCTTGAACCGCGTACAGAATGGCACCGTCTTCATCACGAACATCCGTATTTGGGTAGTTGTCCAATGAAAAAGCTGGTTCAACATTCTCAGGCGGAGCAGCACCAGAATCGCTTTGATCTTCAGAACTTGCCCCTTCAGACTCATTTTGCCTCGATTCGCTTACCTCTTCGTCACTCGTCTTAGTAGATTCTATTGTTAGCGCAGACCCTTCAACCTCAACTTGGCCAACTAATAGCTCTTGGCCAATCGTCAAGAGCGCAGTCGCCTCAATATTATTTAGAGCTAAAAGCTCATCAAGGGTCAGATCATATCGGCTGGCTACCCCGTAAAGCGTATCGCCTGCTTGAATTTGATGGATTATTTTGCCATCAGCCCGCGGCGTGGGAGTTGGCAAATTTTGAGCAATCTGAGCTGGTGGACTAGTAGGAGCAGCAGCTTGCTGATTTTCCCCTTCTCCGCTTGCAGCGGCCGGTGGTTGGGTAGGCGCAGGTGCAGCTGCCACGCTAGAGGAAGCCGGAACCCCACCAGACTTGTAAGTTGATATCAACTCACGGGTCAGATTCAGATAAAAGTCCCCAAACTCTGCGCTGGGCTCAATGTGACTCCCTTCAGGCCACTCATTAAAAGACGTAATCACAATCAGGTCAGGATTACTGCGCACGGCTCCATTGAAGCTGTTGCGCAAAAATGCGCCATCTGCCCGATCACGGACAATGGTGTTGTCACCGCGACCCAAGAGGGAGTCATTGAAGCCGGGCATGGCTACGGCCGACCAATATTTATATCCACCATAGGTGTTAGCTGCAGCCCGCGTTCGGCCGCCAATGCCCACATTGACTTCCCCGGGTGTAGCTGACCACGCCACGTTGTACATGTGCATGCCGTCAAATACGCTTAAATAGTCAGCATTTCCACCCTCTGCAATCCAGATAGAGGAATATCCAGGATCGGCCGCATTGCGAATTGCTCGCCAATCATCAACAGAGAGAGCCCATGTCGCCCAGAAATAAATGACCGGTCGGCCGTCTACTCGCAGATAGGCAGGATGTTGAGCGTGGGTTGCTAACAAAGTTTGTAACGCAGAAATACGGGCGTTGTTGTCAGGTAGAAATGGATTGACAGGCTCAAACGTAACTGCGGCTTTAAAACCATTCGCCGAAGAAATATTGAGCAACTGTGCAAAATTTGGCTCAGTTTGCTGCGATGGCTCCGGCCCATACCATGACTGGACAAACCCGTCTATCCCTGCCCCTTTAGCCTGCTG
>JBCCSO010000883.1:0-2400 GCA_039199965.1 Chloroflexota bacterium
GTGCCGCCTGACACGCCGGGAACGACGTCTGAAGCACCCATCGCCATGCCTTTCAGACCGATTACAACGTAGTCTTTCAGACTGCGCTCTACCTTTTCATTTGTCATTGTCATAAGTTTAATAATGGATAAACGGAAAACTGACCTGTTACAGAGTCGGCTGTTTTCCTATATGTAATTTTTTAAATCGTAATGTGGTTGCCTGTATTTTCCTCTTCAGAGCCGAAATTACCTTATTCCACTGGGAAGGTCAACTATTGAAAGGTGAATTTTTAGGAGAATGAACGCAATTGGCACAAGTTTCCTATTTAGGGCAACCACAAAAAGTAAGTAACTATTCAGGTGGTATCTTGATAACGTTGACAGTGCGTGGCACTCCCCCAGCAAAGTGGTCATAACCAAAGGCTTTTCGCGAGGAGTGCCATGCACTGAGCTAGGACACCTGAACAGTCATAAAAGTAAATGGGGTTTATCTGAAGAAAAATAGCGGTTGGCTGAAGCAAAAGCCCGTTTGCTACTGAATTTAAGTTAAAGAACTTTGTGGCTTTCGCCCGGACCAATCTGATAAAATGATGCCTGTCTAGTTTTCAATTTTAGTAGAGGGTTATCTTGGATAGAACTTTCCTCATCACAACTTCAGTATCAATTTTGCTGGCTCTGTTTGGGTATCTGTTTACATGGTTTAGCGGCCGACGGAACCAGCAAAAGCGGGATCAGCTAGAACGTGTTAATAAGCAGCTGTCTGAGCTGTACGGTCCGATGTTCGCACTCGTTGAATCATCAGATATTTCTTGGCGCGCCTTCCGCACGCAGCACCAGCCAAACTCACGGTTTTTCTCTGATAAAAATCCGCCCAGCGAGGAGGATATTATCGCGTGGCGCAGATGGATGAGAACGGTTTTTATGCCGATCAATACACAAATGTATTACATCATCCAGAATCATGCGGATCTGCTGATTGAGTCTGAAATGCCCAAATGTTTGCTTCTGCTCTCTGCGCATGTGTCATCGTTCAAAGCGGTTATCGACCAGTGGACCGATGGAGATTTTTCTGAGCACGAGTCTTTGGTTGAATATCCGTCTGAGTCACTGAATCAGTATGTGACGGCTTCGTATAAAAAGCTGAAGGCTGAACAGGCTGAATTAATTGGGCTGCTTGAAGGTTAATTTGTAGATTTTGGCGCAGCACGCTGCGCCACTACGGCTTAAGGACCTGCATTTCGACTGTAGAACCGTTTTCGATTACAACGTCTGTTAGGATTACGTTTGGCCCAATCACACAGTCTTCTCCGATCTGGGTTGTGCCGCGCAGATAGCTGTTGGGCCAAATGATCGTGTCTTTTCCAATGGTGACATCTGGGTCAATGTAGGTTGAGTCAGGGTCGATGATGGTTACCCCGGCCGCCAGCCACTTTTTGACTTCCCGCTGTCTAAATGCCTTGTCAACCGCAATTAATTCTGCACGGGTGCCCGCTCCTAAGCATTCATCTTCATCCTCGATGAGTACCGCCTCAACCAGCAACCCTTGTTCTACCGCGATGCTGATCATATCAGTCAGGTAGTACTCAACCCCGTTCCGTGCTTGGCGCAGCGGCAGATCACCAATGTTTTTCCACAAGAAGTCAGCCTCAAAACAATAGACGCCTACGTTTAGCTCACGAATGTTGAGCAATTCTTCTGTGTTCGGCCGCTGTTTGGCTTCTGCTACTTCAACTATTTCTCGGATGGCTCCGCTGCTATCCCGCGCTATCCGGCCAAATGATGAACTGGGCTCACCCATCACCGTGGTCAAAACCACAGCCGCGCCGCTGCTGGCCTGCATGTCATATAGCTTTTGCAGAGTCTCTGCTTTGAGGAGCGGCATATCCCCGTAAGTGACTGCAACTTGCTTGGTTTTTCCTTTAAGTAGATCTGATGTCACCTGCGTAGCGTGCCCAGTGCCCAATTGATCCTCTTGGACCACGTACTGAGCTGTGTCTCCCACAAGGGCTTTGACCCGTTCGCCCCCAATCTTGCCAACAACCAGCGTTTCCGGGAACGATGAAACCTGACGAGCCGCCTCGACCACGTGCATCACCATCGGCCGACCCCCAACCGCGTGCAATATTTTCTGATATTTGGAGTTCATGCGAGTGCCCATTCCGGCCGCAAGGATAATGACTGCGAGATCTGAAGTTTTCATGTGGCGATTAACATCTGCAAGACCTGTCGGATTTGCAAAAAACCTGACAGGTCGTGTGTGCGTAAGTACGATACAAAAAAAGACCGGCCGGAGAAATTCTCACTGGCCGGTCCTTGGGGACTGCGGTGATAGGATTCGAACCTATGAATGGCGGATTCAAAGTCCGCTGCCTTACCACTTGGCGACACCGCAATGGACGAAAATATTAGCACGTTCAAA
>JBCCSO010000884.1:0-2400 GCA_039199965.1 Chloroflexota bacterium
AACGTTTATGCAGCCTGATGACAGTGTTTATGATCCCTGCGTTCACTGTGGCTCGCTGCAGCTTGACAGGATGGATGTCGAGCAAGATCGGCCGCCCAACTTGGCTCCGGCCGAACTCGTGATGAAGCTGCGCATGAACCGGAAGCGAGCAGAAAAAGAGCTGGGCAACTGGCGGCGCAAATTCCGCTTTCCGTCTAAAGATCTAACAGATGCCAATCTAAATAAACGATTGCAACTGATTTATGTCCCGGCGTGGCTAATGGACACGACCCTACAAACGCAGTGGGCGGCCGATGTCGGCTTTGATTATGAGGTACAGTCGTTCAAAGAAAAATATAAAGGGAGCAGTTGGACCACGCAGGAAGTGCGGCGCACACAGAAGGATTGGGAAGGACGGGCCGGAACAATTACGCTCCGGTATGACAACCTTCCGGCCGATGCGATAGAAGAGGAAAACCAGTTTTTCCCGCTGGTCCGGTTGGGTCGCAATGCGGACCGGTTTGTCGCCGATGCGACCAAGAACACTGAATCAAGCAATGGGGCGTTTGCGGCCGACAAAGAAGCGAGCAGCTTTATCCTGCCAAGCCGCGTGCCGGCCGATGCGGTAAGCGAAATGTTGCCTGTGCTCATGGAGCGAGCCAAAGTCGATGCTCAAAAAGCTTGTCGGGCCGATCACATTCGCAATTTCAAATGGGCACCAAAAATTCTAGAGCAAAACTGGACCAAGATGATGATTCCGGTCTGGAGCACGTGGTATCTGGATGAGGATGAGCGTCGCCGGATGGTGTTTATGCACGGGAAAACGGGGCACGGCTGGGGGGAGAAAATCCCGTCGATGCGACGGGCTTGGCGAGTAGCGCTGTTTTTCTTCGCGGCCGCATTTTGTTTGATGATGTTAGGCGCAGTAGTTGGTATTATTTCAGGCAATTGGGGCTCGTTTGGTGGGCTGACGTTTGTTTCGATCATGCTGATTGGTTTCCCCCTGCTCATGGTGATGTGGGTTAGCTTCCAAAAGGGAAGAGACAGTCAATTCGGCCGGTTTTAGCTTTCCACTTGCAACCAACCGCCAACGATCTAAAGATCGCGGCTTGATATAACGGCCGGTGGCCTTAAAATTATGAACGATCCAAAAGCATGGTTTACATGGGCGGGAGTGTGCTTGTTATTTCTAGGGATGCTATATGGCATTTTCGTGCTCACACGCAGTGAAATTCGTGAGTTTCAAAGAGATGGGTTTCCGGCAGAAGCCACCATTATTGGGAAGCGAGATCAGTTGGAGCGCAACAATCGGGGAGACCGGCGTACTGCTTACTATTTTGACGTAACATTTTTTGACAAGTCTAATCCTGACGAAACCCAAACGGTGGATGTAGGCGAGTTCAAAACCGGAAGAATGGAAGTCCGCAGACAAGACTACGATCAATACGAAGTAGATGACACGATCGAAATTCTATTTTTGCCTGAAGACCCGACCAAAATTGAGTTGTCTAGTTATATCAACGGCTGGAGCGGCTGGTCTATCTACCTTTGCATGGCACCTTTTGCACTGGGGTTGATTGTGCTAATTCTGGGCGGGGTATTTATGTGGATTCGTAGCCTGTCAGATGTAACTGAATGACTGCCTCAAAATCAGGTAAAATATAGTTGCTATGTCTGATTATGAGTTCCTTGGAAAATATGATGACTACGAACCTTCACCAAGAAGAGAGCGCAGACGACGGCGCGGGCGTGATCCCAAGGCACCCAAAAGCTGCATCGCTAAACTTGTTGACTTTACCCTGTGGAGCAGCTTTTTTGGACTGATCATCCTCGTTACTACGTTAGGAGCCACCTACTACTTTCTCAATGCTGAGCTGGAAACAGCTCTTGCTAAAATCGAATCTTATGAATCGGCTGCAGGTGGTACCCCGCGGTTCTACGACCGAAAAGGAAGACTGATTTACGAACTGCCTGTCACCGATCAGCGTCAGGCCCTAACGTGGAACGTGATTCCAGAACACGTGAAGCAGGCGACCGTTGCGGTTGAAGACGACACGTTCTGGGAAAATTATGGGGTCGATCCGGCCGCTATCGGGGCAGCGGTGTGGGCCAACACACAAAACGAGGGGCGGCCGATTGGTGCGTCAACCATCACCCAGCAGCTTGTGCGCCACATCGCTTTTAGTTACGAAGAGCGCATCAGCGCAGACTATGATCGCAAAGTGAGAGAGATTTTACTCGCGCTAATCATCACCACCCGCAAACACAAAGAGGAAATTCTCGCTCTCTACCTAAACGAAATCTATTATGGCAATCGCGCCTATGGAATTGGCGCGGCCGCCCAAACCTATTTTGGCAAAGACGTAGTTGATCTCACGCTAGCCGAAGCCGCCTATTTGGCCGCCATCCCGCAAGCCCCCA
>JBCCSO010000885.1:0-2399 GCA_039199965.1 Chloroflexota bacterium
ATAGAAATTTCCGCTCAAGTAGAGAAATAAAAACGCTGAAAGCATCATCCAACTGCGAAATGTCCACGTTCTTTTAAGCGCATCGGTTACGCATAAAATGAATAGAATCAGACTCACAAATCCAACCGGATACAGAAAAAGGGGAATCAATTTAGACAGAAAAAACATTTTATGGTGTAATCTGAATAGTAAGGCTTGACCTGTTAGCTATAGTCAGACCTGAAAGAAAGTCGAGGGCCGAATAGCCTGCTCTGGCCAACTGAAGAAAACAGCGACTCAATAAAATCAACCGTATTTTTGAATGACAATCAATAACTCAAGACGTGTAATTGTAATCGGTAGTGGCCCTGCGGGAGCAGCTACTGCATGGAAGCTTATCAAAAATGGCATCCCTGTTACGATGCTAGACTCCGGTTTTCACTATCCCAGCGGTCTTTTGCTGCGTATGGGAGGGGTTAATCTATTTCGTAGAACGGGTACCGAAGGGTATGTTGATGATGAAGATGAGTACATCCCAGAGGATGGTGGTGATCCTGAAATTTGCTGGTGGACTAACCACAATCCCGGTGGCTTATCTAACCAGTGGACGGGCGCTGTCCCCCGATTCGCTCCTGAAGATTTTTACGAAGGGGGGGCGCTCCATGAAAAATATGTGTGGCCCGTCACTTATGATGATGTGGCACCCTACTATCCGGCCATCGAAAAGCTGATGCATGTGTCTGGCACAGATCAACCGGCCCATCAGCTACCGGCCGGTTACGTTTCATCAAAGCGTACACTTGATCAGGATTGGGCCCCACTTATCAAAAGCGCGGAGCAAACCGGACAATCGCTCATTCCACTGCCGCTGGCTGACGGACCTGACTGGTACATGGTCAAACGGGGAACCGCTTTTAATAGCTTTAGCGTGATGGTTGAGCCGCTTATGTCATCCCCGCTGTTTGAATTTATCGATGGAGCTCACGCGCTTGAGCTGGAATGGTCTGATCTCAAGAATAAAGTGACGGGGCTTGTTTATCACAATCGGCGAACTGGTCTGCAAGAGCGCCTAGAGGCAGATGCTTTTGTAGTGGCATGCGGTCAGTTGGCTTCTACAAAACTGCTGTTTGCTTCAAAATCGGCCGCGTTTCCCAACGGACTGGGAAACAATCATGACGTGCTGGGACGGTATCTGCATGATCATGTTAAGGAGTGGTTCAGTTTTGAGATTGATCAGCCGCTTTCAGTTTTGGCTCCTTCTGCCTACGTTACCCGGCGACCGTATGGGCAGGATCATCCTCTTTTGGCTGCTTCATGGACATTGGGGATGCCGTCGCAGTCTGCCAAATTTGCCCGGCTAATCGGCCGGAAATCTAATCGCTTTGCTGTGCAATTATTCACCACTTCTATTCCGCGACATGATCGCGGGCAGCAGCCCCATCCCACCCTAAAAGATAAGCTGGGTCAGCCGCTGGTGCGCCTAACGTTTAGCTTTGACGATGCAGAGGTCCAGAACGTGCATGATTCTCGTCAACACCTAATCGATTTATTTGAGCGGGCGGGCATTCAGGTCAAATTAGACGATATTTTCTTCCAGATTTTTCCGGGATTATCTATTCACTATGGGGGCACCATTCGCATGCACCGTGATCCGCAGTATGGGGTGCTGGATCAGTGGAATAGAGTGTATGAGGCACCAAATGTCTTGGTGACCGATGCCAGTGCGTTTACAACGGGGCCAGAGAAAAACCCCACGCTAACGATGATGGCGCTGGCCATGAGAGCGGCCGATAAACTAACAGAAGACTTAAAGACCGGCTAGCCTATTACTTAGTAGGCAACAAGGCCACGATCCACTAGATTTTGGTTGCCTTCCAAAATCCAATCCATGTTGTCCATTTCTAAAATCAGTCTGGGTGTCTCAGCTAAGGACTTTACCTGTTCAAACAGCGGGAAAAAGTTGATGTCCCCCCGGCCGGGAGCCCAGTGTCGATCATCCATTCCATCCGTGTCCTGAATGTGGATGTGCCCTAGCAAATCACCGGCCGCCGCTGCCCACTGATCGGGCGTTGGTCCGCCTCCCATCTTATGCATGATCATCGCGTGCCCCGTGTCGAGGCTCATTTTGACAAAATCAGACGCAAACGAGCGTACCAGTTCGAGAAGTGGGGCCGGATTTTTGTCATAAATATTTTCGATCACAATGGTGCAGCCTAGACTTTCGGCCGCTTTGACCACATCTTTTAGGGTTTGATGGACCGCATCTGTGATCAAACGACTTGAGGTGCCCAAATTCAGAAACGGGTTTCCAAACGGGTTAAACGGACTGTGGATTACCATGTGAGTGGCGCCTACAAATTCAACAAACTCAAGCGCCTGAAGCATGCGCCCGCGAACAACCTCTTGGATTTGACGATCAT
>JBCCSO010000886.1:0-2394 GCA_039199965.1 Chloroflexota bacterium
AGAGAAGTCGATTCGTCGCTTGGTCGTTCGGAGTGAGGATGTAGGATTAGGGGGCAAAATCTTGGTTAAGCTAGGGCCTCGCAATGAAAACAAGCCGCTGCCGTGGAGCCGACTGACATCTGGTGTGCCGGTGATTTTGAGTGAAGAGACGGCCGAAAAAAATCAGCCAGCACGCACATGGCGAGGCCTAATCAGCCGCATCAGTAAAAATACGGTTGAGGTTGCTCTTAATCGGATTCCAGAAAGTGACAGCCCCACGTTCAGAATTGACGCGGCCGATGATGAGGTCGGCCGGGAGCGGATGAAACGTGCCTTGAGCCGGGCCATCGCTGCTAAAAATGACCGGCTGGCTGACCTGAGAGATGTATTGCTGGGTAAAACAGAACCCAGCTTTTACCGGGATGTCCCCAGCAAGAACCAGCTTGATGCCTTGACCGATGGGCTGAATGCTGCCCAAAAAATCGCGGTCAAACATGCTCTCTCTGCCAGCGATGTGGCTATTATTCATGGGCCGCCGGGAACGGGTAAGACTACCACGGTCACCGCATTGATCACGGCCGCTGTGGCCCAAAAAGAGAAAATTCTAGCCTGTGCCCCCAGCAACTTAGCCGTTGACAATATCGCTGAACGCCTGCTGGCCCGTGGCATCAGCATTGTGCGCATTGGTCACCCGATCCGCATTTTGGAATCTTTGCACGCGGTGACGCTCGATAATTTGGTTGAAAAACAAGGAGATTATCAGCTGGCTAAGAAGCTGCGTCGGGAAGCAAGTGGGTTACACACAGACGCTAGCCGGTGGAAGCGGGCCAAGCCAGAGCGGGGTGAAAAAGCAGCCATGCGGCGCGAAGCACGTGAAATGGAAGACGAGGCGCGTAAGCTAGAAAGTATGGCGGTGGAACAAGTATTAAACGAGGCCCAAGTCATCCTTTCAACCCTAACCGGTATCGACAGCGCAATTTTGGGACAGCGGCAGTTTGACCTGTGCGTAATCGATGAGGCCGGACAGGCGACAGAACCGGCCGCTTGGATACCCCTTGTGCGGGCCAATCGGGTGGTGCTGGCAGGGGACCATCAGCAACTGCCACCTACCATTTTGTCTGATGATGCTCGCCGGGCTGGTTTGGGCGTTAGTTTGCAGGAGCGCTTGGTTAACCAAGACAAAACGCCGGGCAGCCTGCTCACCAAGCCGCTGAGCAAGCGACTAGATGTGCAGTATCGGATGCATCGAGACATTATGGCGTTTAGCTCGGCCGAATTTTATGAGGGGACACTGCTGGCTGATCGGTCTGTGGCAGGCCATCTGCTCAAAGATTTAGACGGGGTGGCTGACAACGAGTTAACTGGTTCCCCAGTTACCATGATTGATACAGCCGGAGCCAGCTACGATGAAGAATGGGACAAAGAGACCCGCAGCCGCAAAAATGAACA
The DNA here is from genome assembly GCA_039199965.1 of Chloroflexota bacterium. GTDB lineage: Bacteria > Chloroflexota > Anaerolineae > Promineifilales > Promineifilaceae > WTJY01. The sequence continues at coordinate 1,429 of JBCCSO010000886.1, forward strand.
GGAGGCGGAGCTGGCAATTAAGCAAGCACGTGCGTTAATCGAAGCTGGCTTAAACGAGACTGATATCGCCATCATCACCCCATACTCCGCGCAGGTGAGCTATTTACGGGACCGCTTAGGAGAAGAAGGGCTGACGGAAATTGATTTAGGCTCTGTAGACGGCTTTCAGGGGCGCGAAAAAGAAGCGGTGATTATCTCAATGGTGCGTTCAAATCCTGATGGGGAGATTGGCTTTTTGGCCGAACAGCGACGGATGAATGTGGCGCTGACCCGGGCCAAGCGAAAGCTCATCATCATTGGGGATAGTGCCACAATTACGGCCGATGAGTTCTTCGGCCGGATGCTGACGTGGGTGGAGCAGGTTGGGGGGTACAAGAGCGTTTGGGAAATGGAGTTTTGAGTAAGAGGTAGAAAGTATGAAGTGAGAAGGATATTTCCCACATTCACCTTCCCACTTTATACTTAAATCATGAAGCGACGATCTAATTCGACCAAAGTCTGGTCCAGTGATGGCGGCCGCCTGTGTGCCAGCTGCAATAAGCCTAAAACTAAATGTGAATGCTGGGCCAAGCAATCTCAAAAAATTGACCGTTCTGGGGACGGCATTGTGCGGGTCAGCCGTGAAACAAAAGGGCGCAAAGGGAAAGGGGTGACTCTCATTTCAGGACTGCAGATGACAGAGAAAGAGATGAAGATACTGGCCAAAGAATTAAAGAAAAAATGCGGCACGGGGGGTACCGTGGCCAACGGGAAAATTGAAATTCAGGGCGAGCAGCGAGATCGTTTGGTAGAGCTTTTGAGCAAAAAAGGATACAAGGTTAAGCGAGTTGGGGGATAAGCTTAACTGAAAATTTTAGGTTAACGATTGACGAGCATCTTTTGCATTGATAGAGCAATTTTTTACTAAAAACATGATAAACAGCGATGTAGTAATTCGGCCGGCCACAAGAGAAGACCTTGATGCCA
>JBCCSO010000887.1:0-2382 GCA_039199965.1 Chloroflexota bacterium
AAAAGTATCAGCTAAAATTGCCAGAGCAATTCCATCTATTCACCAACTGTCAACGGCCAAGGATCAACCATCAGACATCAGCCGCCAACGACCAATCACCAGCTTACAAGCCATCGTATTTACCTCTGGCACAACCGGCCGACCCAAAGCGGTGCCGATCACGTTTGATCAGCATTTTTACAGCGCTATGGGGTCCGCTTATCGGCTGGGCGTGCAAACCAATGACATCTGGCTTTCGGTTCTGCCGCTCTACCACGTGGGGGGGCTGGCCGTTATTTTCCGCAGCACACTCTACGGAACGGCCGTAGATCTACATCCTCGATTTGATCTAATTGAGATAAATCAGGCGCTTGATGACAAAGCGATCACCATGATTTCTGTGGTGCCCACCATGCTTTACCGCATGATCGAAATCCGTGAGAGATGGCCTGATTCTTTACGTCTAATACTCGTTGGTGGGGCGGCTGCCTCGCCAGAGTTGGTAGAGGCGGCAGGAGGTATTGCCCAAGATAGCCGTCCGCTGATTTCTACGACTTATGGCATGACAGAAGCGGCGTCCCAATTTGTGACCCAGACCCCAGCCAATACTGCGCTTAAACCGGGTAGCGTGGGGAAGCCGCTCTTGTTCAACCAGCTCAAAATTGTAGATGATGCGGGTAGTGAGCAACCGATTCATACCTATGGGGAGATCTGGGCAAAAGGGCCGGTGCTAATGTCCGGTTATTTAGACCATCCGGCCGCCAACGCGGAGCGTTTTGTAGACGGATGGTTCCGCACAGGCGACATCGGAATGCTAGATGAAGAGGGAGATTTGTTTGTCATTCAGCGGCGCAGCGATCTAATCATTTCAGGTGGCGAAAACGTCTATCCGGCCGAAGTTGAAGCAGCATTGCGTCACCATCCGGCCGTGAAAGAAGCTTGCGTAGTGGGTATTCTGAACCCTGAATGGGGAGAGATTGTAGCTGCTATGGTTGAATTAATCCCCCAGCAGCAAGTCGATGAGGCAGAACTTATCGCCTATAGCCGTCAACATTTAGCTGGATACAAACAGCCGCGCCGGATTGACTTTGTTGAAGAGCTACCACAAACTGCATCTGGCAAAATAGAGCGGAAGCGTGTCAAAGCACTGATGCAAGCATCATAATTTTTGCATTTTAGGGTTCAAACTGCTCTACTTAATCATCCAAGCAACATTCCCGCGAAACTAGCGTATAAATAGACGCAATCAGCATAGGAGATTCAAATTGGACTGGATAAGCACAATTCTCAGGGTATTTTTTGCACTTATTTTAGGCGGATCAGGCATCTACCACTTTGTTAACCCAGACTTCTTTATGCCCCTCATGCCCGACTTTATTCCAGCCCACAAACTGATGATCTATCTGTCTGGCGTCGCCGAAATCATCGTCGCCATTGCTCTGTTTATCACACCGGTGCAGGGTTTGGCTGCGTGGGGGGTCATGTTTTTGCTGATCATCTTTACCCCCATTCATATTTTAGACATGCTAAAAGACAAACCGGCCATTGGCAGCAAACGTATGGCCGTGAACAGGCTCATTATGCAGTTTGCGATGCTAGGGATGGCCTTTTACCTGCTCCCGGCTCCTTAGCTTTATGCAAAACACAGAACATGCTGATGTGGTCATTGTAGGAGCAGGTGCGGCCGGATTGATGGCGGGAATCTGGGCCGGACGCATGAACCCTAAGCGAAGCATTATTTTGCTCGATGGGGCAAAAAAAATCGGCCGGAAAATACTGATCGCAGGGGGCGGCCGCTGCAATGTCACCCACCACGAAGTCACAGAGCAAGCCTATGCAGGCGCCTCGCGAAATGCCATCAAAAAAGTGCTTAAACAGTTTGATGTACCTGAAACTATTGCGTTTTTTGCAGACTTAGGGGTCACGCTCAAGCGAGAAGAAACCGGCAAACTGTTCCCCACCACAGACAAAGCCAGAACCGTACTAAATGCGCTCGTCCATGAAACGGAGCGGGTCGCAGAAATTCGGCCAGATCATCGCGTAGAATCAGTTAACAATAATGGTGTAAGCTTTCTACTACAAGGCCCCTTTGGCACGATAACGGCTAAAAAGCTGGTGCTAGCCACAGGTGGCAAAAGTATTCCAAAAACCGGCTCAGACGGCCAAGGCTATGTTATAGCTCAAAGTTTAGGCCATACAATTACGCCCAGAGTTTTTCCCGCTCTGGTACCGCTCACAGTGCCTAAAAATCATTGGATTCGTGAGTTAAAAGGCATTACCATTCAAGCCAAGCTTGATTTGTGGACACCTACTGGCAAACGGGTTGAGTCTTTCACCAATTCAATGTTATGCACACATTTTGGGCTTTCTGGCCCGGCCGTTTTAGATATGAGCCGCTATTAT
>JBCCSO010000888.1:0-2380 GCA_039199965.1 Chloroflexota bacterium
CAGAAAACATGTATCAGGTGGTTGAACCGGCCGATGCCACCGTGCCACCAAACCTAACGCTGGTCGAGCTAAAAACCAATCAGGGACCTGAACTTGTCGGTTACTTTTTGGAAGATGGGCCGGTGCAGGCAGGCGACTATATCAATTTGATTTTGGCTATGCGGACCGATGGTGAGCTGCAAGATTTCTACGTGCCTGAAATCACTGTTTCTGGTCAAGGCACAGTAATCAGTCTGCCATTTACCACAGATTCCCATCTGGTGACACCGGAGTGGCAACCCAATGAGGTGATTGTAGAGCGGTACAGTTTTGCGCTGCCGCACAGTTTACTGGCCGGAGATTACACAGTTTCGGCCGATTTTTTGAACCTAAGCCAAGATCAAGCGGCCGGACTTGATGCAAATCTAGGGACGCTAACCATCAATCCAAATGATGGTTATATGCCGGACACCGACAATTTGCTGGCAAACTTTAGGCAGCGGGTAGGGCTATCCCAAATGACGGCGCGTTCTGGGCTGCAGCGCAGGTCTGCCCCATGGGACAGGCCGCTTGAGGTGAATCAAGGGGATGTTGTGATCGTCATACCGCGTTGGGAGGCACTGGATCAGGCAGAGGAAAGCTACACGATTTTTGTGCATCTTATTGACGGGAACAATGTTAGCTATGCCGATTTAGACTACACTCCGTTGGGCGGTGCGGTTCCAACCCATCTGTGGTTCCCAAAGTGGCTGCCCGGCCAGCAAATGGCCGATCCATATCGGCTGGTCATTCCAGAAAGTTTACCATCAGGGGAATATTTTATCGAAGTTGGACTCTACGAGATGACGAGTCTGCGCCGCTTGATGATGCATGATCCCAATGGGAATCAGGTCGGAGATCGGTACATTGCAGGGTCAGTTTTAGTCGGTGACCAGTAGCTTCCCATTTTCTCAAGGGATGACTCCCGCTGCTGGGCAATGTCATTTGTTAAATCACGTTTTAGCTACCCGACACGAATTCTTTAGGCCGCGGATGAAGTAGGATTTGACGCGGATAATGAGAAATATCCGTGGCTTAAACTGATAAGAATAGATTTTAGAATTTTGTGTCTGACAACTAGATCACGTTCACAGTTGTTGATCGGATTGCTGTTTCTCTATTAGGGGATGTGGCATAATTCTCAACTCAAATTTTTAGTGGATTTCAATCCTATTATGAAACGGTTGATTCTGGTCCGGCATGGTCAAACAGAGTGGAATATTGAACGTCGATATCAGGGTCAAACCGATACACGGCTGACCGATTTCGGCCGCCAGCAGATGCTTCAGTCTGCCCAAATGTTAACTGGAAGCAAGATTGATCATATCATTGCGAGCCCGCTAGCCAGAGCCAAAGAATCGGCCGATCTTGTGGCTGAATCGCTCCAGCTTGAGGTCATGATTGAACCTCGTTTTGTGGAGATGAGCTTAGGCGCGTGGGAAGGACAATCCTATGTGCTGGGCCGACAAACAAACGAGTGGTTTGAGTCAGCACCGCACGGTGGTGAAACAGGCGGTGAGTTTCGCAGCAGGATCGAAGATTGGCTACAAGAACAAACCAAATCAGATAAAACGGTGCTGATTATTGTGCATGGTCTAGTCGTGCAGGTTATTCTGTCACAGCTGCTGGGAGAGCCATTCAATGTTTGGCATCGTCGGCCGATCCGCAACGGTGCCATCACATCGTTGCTAAGAAAAGATTGGGGATGGCGACTCGAAAAATTTAATCAGGAGACACGGTAAAAAGTAGAAAGTAAAAAATGTAAAGTGAAAATCCAACTTTAGACTTCATACTTTCCACTTCACACTGAACAAAGATGGCAATTGGAAAAGTAATCATGGTTCAAGGGACCAGTTCATCGGCCGGAAAAAGTATGCTGGTGGCCGGTTTGTGCCGGGTATTTGCGCGCAAGGGAATCAAAGTTGCTCCCTTCAAAGCCCAAAACATGAGCAACAACGCCGGAGTCTGCGCAGACGGCAGCGAGATCGGCCGGGCGCAAATTACACAAGCGTACGCCAGCGGCATCGAACCAACGGCCGCCATGAACCCTGTGCTGCTCAAACCAGAATCCAATATGCGTTCACAAGTAGTGGTCATGGGTAAAGCAATGGAAAGTCTGCCTGCTAAGAACTACTACCAGCGGAAACAGATGCTGTGGGGAACGGTAACAGCCGCGCTTGACTCACTACGGGAAGAATATGACCTCATCATCGTAGAGGGAGCTGGGAGCCCGGTTGAGATGAACCTCAAACCCAATGACATCGTTAATATGGCGATTGCACGCTATGCGGAAGCACCGGTTATTCTAGTTGGCGACATTGATCGCGGCGGTATTTTTCCTCAGTTATTGGGCACCCTTTGG
>JBCCSO010000889.1:0-2377 GCA_039199965.1 Chloroflexota bacterium
CAAGCATATGAGCACTATCGGTATTCAGCATTTATGCTGAATCAGATTGAGCAGTTGAGCAAACGGTCGCTTGATGCAAACACCCTTGAGCTAAATTTAGATCCCGAATCGATCAATCTCATTGTTATCAACGGCTGAGACAATCAACCAGTGAGGCGGTTTTTTTGATTATTTACGTATTTATTCAGCAGGCACAGGTATGAGAACATTTCCCTGCATAACTTGGGTCAGAATGGGCAGGACATCATACTCTTGCTTGAGCAAGGTTGAGATATAGCCACGAATACGGCAAAACATGTCAGCCCCTAATTCAGAACGAAAACAATTAGAAATCTTTTGTTGAACCTTGACCATTCTTAGATCACGTTCAGCCAAATTATTGTCAAAAGGTACTTTAAAATCAGCGACGTATCGGAGGATATCTGCTTGGTGTTTGGCCATTCGGTCAATTAAATTTCGCGTTTTAGTCTGTTTGACCCGTCCTTTCTTGCCACTAGATTTAGCCTTTGGATTCAAGCGGCTTGCTTGATCTAAAAGTGTTTTGTACTTGGTATGTATGGCCTTCAATGCGACTGGAGATAAAGCAGATTTTCCATTCTGACTGGCAAGAGCCACCATCTTTTTTGCAGTGACCAACAAACGGATCAATGACTTGCCCCATAGTTGAGATGAGTCGCGCTCCAGCACAGCTCTTAATTCTCGAATGATATGTGCATTGCATAGGGCATGCTGACATTCAATCTTTAGATAAGAGCTGTAGAAATCATGGACCGCTATTCCTTTAAAGACGGGCAACACTCCACCGGCTCGATGCGCTTTGGCACCTCGGGCAGTATGTGAATAGTAAAAGGTTAACATCCGCGTTGCCGCCACATGTAGCCAACGAGTTTTTGAACCGACACGGTGGCCTGTTTCATCGAAATGGGCCACTTTTGACTGAATAATCGCTTGGCGAATAGCTTTTTCAGCCTCTTCTAGATTGATGTAACCATCTTGCAGCATCTGGTGCAACGTCCCTGTACTGGGTGATATTCCATAAATCGCTTCCACCAACTCGCTTGTTCTTTCATACGGTAGCAATTGGTAAGCCATCAAATAGTTGACCAAGGCTCTCAAACGATGACCATACTGGACATTCCCCTTGAGGTGCTCCGGTAATTTACCTGAGCTATGGTCACCACAGCATGGACACCGCTTGACGATTGATTGATGCTCAGTTCTGATCACCCGGGGTGGTGGAATATCGATCACTTGCTTTTTGCGACCCACTTCACCGGTTTGATTCGCCAAGTCTTGGCCGCAACTTTTACAATGAACAGGTTCATGGCGAACGATTTCATCAACTTGATCGCTCATCCTTAAAGTCTTACCCGGATGTCCCAGCTGACCACCTGATTGGCGTTTATCTTTATTTCTTATTCGTTTGGGCTTTCTGACACGTTTTTTGAAACCATCGCTAGATGGAGGTTTGTCACTATTTTGGCTATTCTTGCTTAATCGTTCTTCAAGTTCAGCCATGTGCTTTGCTAACTGCTCATTTTGATTGAGTAGCTGCATGATTAAATCGGCGACGGCCTCTGGCCCTTGTTCATAAATATCGTAGATGTCTTGTTTGGATAACATCTCTAACAAGGTATCTCATTATTCAAATTCAGCAACCTGCTGAACAATTACTAAAATAAAACGTAATTAATAATCATACAGGTGCTCAAGGATGAGGTCTTGCTCGTTCACTTCAATCAGCACTGTGTGTAGCTGTTCAATTGGGACCGTAATGACCAGGCGCTTCAGTTCCGGTTGAGACAGGTAGGTTTGTTCCAGAAACACCTCTCCAGCCGTCAAGCTGTACGCCCACTCTTGATCAACCAAAATCGCCATCACAATTTCATCATTGCCCGCAATTTCCAAAAATTGGAGTCCACTTTCAGCTAATTTAGGCACAACAACCGTAAATGCCTCATAGCGGGGCACGTTTACGATCGCTTCGTCATTCTCCAGCGACCTTACCAGCGTTAGGTCTGGTTCTGATTCAAGAAGATCTTCTGAAAAACCGCTGACCCACAGGTGGGTTCGATCAGGCACAAAGCCAAATGAAGCTTCTGCGCCACGGTTGATAAAGTAGCCATATGTTGACTTGATCAGATACTCTGTGCTAATGGCAAGTTTGCGCTCCCACTTGCGGATCAATCCCCGGCCGATAGGGTCTGTTTCAGCCCACAGCCCCCGCAGTTTCTCCGGAAATGGAAACTTGAACCACGGCACGGTGTGTAAGAAAGTCCCATACTCTTCTTGGAACTGCTGATAGTACATTTCTTCTTGGGTTGGGCCGGAAAAGTTGGTCCATTCGGCCGCAAGGCTGATGCTTTTAGCATACAGC
>JBCCSO010000890.1:0-2374 GCA_039199965.1 Chloroflexota bacterium
CTGAAGTCGGCCGTCACTGGTGATACGGCGGGCCATCTTTAATCGGGATTCTCAGCCAGTTCTCCTGCGTCTATCCCCTCCGGTACTTCCATGTACTGATTGGAAAAGATCACCTGTTCAAAAAAGTTATAGAGATTGATGGCCGACACGCTGGTCAGAATCTGAAATTCAGGCGCGTCCACATCGGCCGTGAGCAGTGGGCCCAGCGGCTGATAGTCCGGCATAAAAAAGTTGAAGACGCTGGGTGACAGATATGGATACTGATTTAACAAGCTAGCTGCTTCCCTACCGCTGTTCCAAAAACGCTCTTCATTTTGCTCGTTTCGAACCTCCATCGCCCGACAGATTTGGGTATAGCGGATGATCGGCTCGCGCAGCATGCCGTGTGTTGAGTCGTTGATCCACGTGGTGTTTCGGGCTTCATCATCTAGTAGGATGGCTTTAATCACCGCCTGCATGTCGCCGCGTACCCCGCTCCCGTTGTCATCAAAGGCGTCCGTTACTCGGCTGATGTATGCGGGGCTTGGATTGGATTTCACCAGCCGCTGGATCAATAATCGGCCGATGAATGGCCCCACATTGGGATGGTTAAACAAATGATCAATCGTGTCATTGATATCCTGCATGGCGTCCTGTCCGGCCGGGATGATTGTCCCGTTTAACAATTGTTTCGGACCCGGTTCATGAAACTGGGGATACATCTGCATGGGCAAAGAGGCTGTGAACCACTCCAAAACACCGACTTCAAACGCATCATTTGAGCCGCTTACAATGCCTTCGTTGGCATACCATGCGGGCTCGCCATACCCAAGACCGGTAAATATTTTGGCAAACTCTTTGATATCGTTGTTGTCGTATGTCGGAATGTCGTTCCCGCGACTGTCTTTTCTGCGGGTCCCATCCTGATTGAGCTCAAATAGCCCGATTGAAAAAAGCTGCATGACCTCACGGGCATAGTTCTCATCTGGAAAACGATTAAGGACAGAGTCAGCCCGCATGTTCTTCGCATGGCTCAGATAAAAGCCCATCGCTGGACTCATAGAGACGTCAAATAGCAGGGTGCGAAAATTACCAAACGCATTTCTGCCCAGCATATCGTGATAAGCAGTTACGGCTCGCCCTACATCCTCAAGCGCTTCAGTGCGGGTTGAGATCACAAAAATCTCGCTGAGAGCAAATTGCACCCTTTGGCGCAACAGGTCTGGCCCGCGCATAACCGCCTGCCACCATGACCAGCGGAAGGGATCCTCACCCCCTAAAGGCAGGTCAGGTTCGACTAGAAGTTCTGGTCCAATTTCAGAGTCCTGATAGGTGGATGTAACGGTTTGGGGGATGGCAAACTGCTCATCAATCCACGCTTCAAAACCGATGCTTGCTGCATAGTTAATCTCCGCCAGGGTCGGGCCGAAGGTTGCCTGCTGCAGAAAGCGAGACGCTAGCTGCTGTTAAGTCAGATTGGTATTTCTGGTTACCTGCATCCCTACTTTGAGTGATCTTCCTGCGACATCTTTTGGTGCAGTGTTTGCAGGTGCGTAATTTTGAAGATTTAGAAATGCTCGTCTGCTCATTAGATTCTCCTTCTGATTTGTCTAATAAAGGTAATGATGGATAAGTAAAATAATTCATGCCTGACACTTTAAACTTCCCCTGCTCACCTTGCTTAAATTCCAGCTTAAAAGAAGCGCCCCTTATCTAAAATAAGCGGTGCAAAAGTTTAAATAACCAACTTGCTACCTTAAATTTAGTTTAAATCTCCTAATTTCCTTGAATGTAAGCTTTGCATGACGTATTGTTTGCCCCATGACACGTTTGCTTCTAATTGAAGATGATAAAAGTATTCGCGAGCCTCTTGAGCGCCGTTTGGTCACGCGAGGGTTTGAAGTGCTGACCGCGGCCGATGGCAAAGCGGGGCTTGAACTTGCCCTAACCAAAAATCCCAACCTTATAATTTTGGATGTGATGATGCCTGAAATGGACGGCTGGGAAGTATGCAAGCGAGTCCGGGAGAAAAGCGTGGTTCCCATCATGATGCTGACCGCGCTAAACGATGAGTTTGACCGCATCACGGGGCTAGAGCTGGGAGCGGACGACTACATGGCCAAACCTTTCAGCACCAACGAGCTGATTGCAAAAATCAATGCTCTGCTGCGCCGGGTGGCGTTTGACACCCAATCGACCGATCGCCAGCAAATATTAGAGGTGGGCTCTGTGCGGCTTGATCTCGATACCCGCCAAGCAACTCAAGATGGAGAAACGCTTACCCTGCGCCACAAAGAGTTTGAGCTGCTGGCTCTGCTCATGGGAACGGCCGGAAAGCCGGTTACACGCGCCAACATCTTCAATGAGGTATGGGGAACTGACTGGCTAGGGGACA
>JBCCSO010000891.1:0-2374 GCA_039199965.1 Chloroflexota bacterium
CCCACAAGAGCTAAATGATTTGGCCCTTGATCCGGCCTATACAGGAGTCTTGGCTGAATGTGAGGCGAAGCTGCGTGATATTGTGGACCCGGAAGCGGCCGATGCACAGGCCCATGCGGCTCAGCGAAAACGGATTGAGGAGCTTGGCGGCCGGGATGCGGTTCTGGGTTTGATTGGGGATTTTGGATTTACTCCGATTGATGGTTAATTGCTAACCCCCACAGTTTGTCATTTGCAATCATCTCATGATCGCACGAAATAGAAAGGTTCGAATGGGCTTCATCCAACCCATAATTATCGTGAAAAATTAGAAAACATTGTATCTTTGCAAAATTATGTTTTCTGAGATTGCATCTTTCGCATATTTTTGAAAGAATCTTCTTAACTTAATGATGGGTAACCCTGTAGATCGCTTTAAATTCTGATTAATACCATGAGCCAAACATTAACAGTCACTGTCAAGGAAATTGAAGGAAGAGGCTTAATCGTGTCTGTTCCAAATCAAGTACGTGACGGGCTCATTCGTAGACGGGACTTATCGTGGGATCGTGCTGAAAGTTTTAATGTCTATCAATTCAGTGTGGGCCAAAATCTAGAGGTTGTTGAATTAGAGGACAAACCTTATTATCAATTTCTTCCCCTGAGTCTTAGACAGACTACAGATCCTTGGGGTGATGCTTACAAACAAAAAAAATTCAAAGAAGGGATGGAAATTTCTTGTACGGTTGTCAATATTCTACGAGGTGCAATTTTTGTACAAATTGAGCCCGGTATTGACGGTCGTATTGAAGCCGAGCATGTATCTCATTTCTTCCCTGAAAAGCCATTGCATGAGATTATACGTTTAGGTGATGTTGTTGTAGGGATGGTTACTGATGTTAATTGGGAACTGCGTCATATCACACTTAGCCTGACAGAGTATTTGCAAAAAATCAATCAATTTAACAAGAGTGATCGGCTTAACCTTCAGCGCTTACTTTTTGAGGACAAGAAACTATTTGGAAACAAATCAGGCACATTAAATAATCGTGACATTAAGCAGATACATCACCCACCCGCTTCATTTATTGGGAACGACTTCCTGATTGTTGACGATGAAGAGCATGCGGGAAATGGATTAAAAGCTGCATTGAGTGAAATCTGCTACGGAAAAATTTGGTTTGCAAGCAATCAAAAGGAAGCCGAAGAAGCTATACATGATTCAATGGGTAAGATTGGACTGGCTATCATTGACTATTCTTTGGAAAAACAAACAGGCTACATTGTTGGCAAGGCGCTTAAAGAAAAACACCCATATTTAAGCATTTTAATTACCAGTAGTGACCCAATGGCTGATTTTAAACTTCCGGACACATTAGAGGGAGAAAAGGTTGAATTTTGTAGAAAAGAAGGTCGAATCATTACAGATTGGATTAATAGGAGGAGAAGAGGCTATACAGAGTATATAGTTCCGCAAGGTGAGCAGGCACGCCAGAATAGGTTACTGCAACAGATAGGGGCAGCTAATGTGCTGCATAAACCACTTAGAGATGAGTTACAAGACACCCTTAGGTATTTGAATGTGGATATTAAAGCCAGCCACATTTTTGTGTTAGATGTTAATCGTCAAGAAAAAAGTGTCGAAATTCTCGCTTGTGATCCACCGATATCGACAATTACGAGAGGGGTTGGAAGAGACTACTTCCTTCGATCCCTTGATCGTCTTTACCATAGCCCTGTACGTGAAATAATTGCTGATCAGGATGAATATTATCAAGATAAAATCCCCGCATACAAGCCTAAAACATTAAGATATTTTTTTAGCTATCTAAACTATAAAACGATCTATGGATTGCCTATATTCATTTCTGGTATTAATCCTCGATATATACTGTTTGTTTTAGATGAGACAAAATCATCTTTCGATGAGAACCTAAAGAATCAAATACAAATTACAGCTTTGATTTGCCGTAGCCAGATCGAACGTGCTATCAACTTTGAGTACATGCGTCGGTTTGAACAGCGATACTCTTTGGGAGAGTTATTAGGGAGTTTTGTTCATGAGCTTCGAAATAAATTAGGTGTTATTGATCCTACAACAAAAAGAATTGATGTAATTGCTCAGAAATTAGCTAAGCCCGATCTGCTCAGCGGTAAACGTGACGAACTAATTGTGGAACTTGGAGAAAAAAGTAGATTGCTCCAAAAAGGACAAGGTGAGTTAGAGGTTTTAATCGAATCATTTTCGCAAGTCGCACGTGGGGATTTTGAATTTGTAGACTTAAACTCATTGGTCTCGAAAGTTGTGAAAGAGCTCAGCTACATGGCTGCAGAAAATGACGTTACTTTGATTTTTGAGAGCGATCCTAGAATGCCACTTGTCTGGGTCGGCCGC
>JBCCSO010000892.1:0-2374 GCA_039199965.1 Chloroflexota bacterium
GATTCGGCCGTGGCTGATATGCGCCAACTGGTGGACAGCTTGAATTTGGCGAGCGAAGTCATCATCGAGACTCCCGCTCCTTTTTATGAGCCGTATACCCTCGAAGAAGACCATCCTTTGATAAAAGATTTTTTGAGCGCCTACCAAACGATTAACGGAGAATCACCCGTTTTTGGTTACGGCCGTGGCATAACCGATGCAAATATTTATGTAGCTGAAGGCAATATTCCAACTGTTACGTATGGCCCACGCGGTCACGGATTTCATGAATGCAACGAGCATGTTGAAATTGACTCACTGCTACCAGTGGCCCAAGTTTTCGCACAGACTGTAATCAATTTTTTCGGTTAGATTTTTACTTATCCATAAAACCTCATGAACACAAACCCAGATGTAATCATTATCGGCTCCGGCATTATCGGTTGTGCCATCGCATTTGAAATGTCTAAAGCTGGATACAAAACCCTAAATATTGACAAGCTTGGCGATGCTGGATTGGGCTCAACCAGCAATTCATGTGCGTTGGTTCGGCTGAGCTATTCAACCTATGATGGTATTCGCATGGCACAAGAATGTTTTTCTTATTGGAAAGATTGGGATAATTATCTTGAAGTTGAGGATGAGCGGGGGATGGCTCAATTCATTAATAACGGGGCTGTCCTTACCATGTCAGATGCCCCTAACTTTCCGCGTATGGTCAAAATCTTTAAAGAGCTTGGGGTAGAGTTTGAGATTTGGGACCGTGAAGCGATTGATGAAAACCTTAGCTTCATGTCTCCTAAGTCGAACTGGCCGGTCCGGCGGCATGATGATCCTAACTTTTTTGAAGAGTCTGGTGAGTACTTGGACCGACTCCTCTTTATTAAGGAAGGGGGATACATTACCGATCCGTCGCTGGCGACCCATAATTTGATGTTTGCGGCCCAAGCCAAAGGTGGTGAGTTTGTTTTCAATAAGGCTGTAACTGATGTTCGGAAAAAAGACGGCCGGGTTGCTGGGGTGACGTTAGACGACGGCACTGAGCTTGATGCAAAAATTGTGGTGAATGTAGCGGGTCCTCACTCTGGGGTAATTAATCGAATGGCTGGGGTTGAGGCAGATATGAAGATCAAAACCCGGCCGCTGCGCCACGAGGTGCATTTTGTCCCCAATCCCCATAAAGAGATTGGGGATTTAGCTAGCCACTGGTCAGACGCAGATAGCGGTGTTTACTTCCGGCCGGAAGCGGGCAATGCCTTGCTTATCGGATCAAAAGATCCTGAATGCGATCCAAAAGAATGGTTAGATGACCCAGATGATTGGGATCGTGAGGTGAGTGTCGATCAGTGGAAAAATCAGGTGTATCGTTTGGCTAAGCGCCTACCCGACCTGCAGATTCCGAACCAACCGCGCGGTGTGGTTGATCTGTATGACGTAACTGAGGACTGGATTCCAATCTATGACAAATCGAGCTTGCCCGGTTTCTATATGGCGGTTGGCACTAGCGGCAATCAATTTAAAAATGCGGGACCGGTTGGCTACCTCATGATGAAGCTTATCGATGCTGTTGAGAACGGCCATGATCAAGATGTGAATCCGCTGAAATATCAGGCGGTTTACAATGATTTTGAGGTAGATACCGGCTTTTACTCTCGATTACGTGAGATTAATCCTGAAAGTAGCTTTTCAGTTAGCGGATAAATTGACTAAGATGTTTCTTCAGCCGGGCGATCACGCTGTACACCGTGGCGTGTACAAAGACAAAGTCTGGATTGCTCGGCCTGTGACAATTGTTAAAGATGGGCCAGAGCTTACCAAACTCTTGATTCGGCCGGGTTCAATATGTAAATTTACAACAGGGCTAAGAACCCGGAAATACCCCACAGATGAGAATGAACCGGTTTTGTCACGTTGGGCTGAACAACAAAGCCTAAACTGGTCTTTTTATGATCATGTCTGGCGCAAAAAACGGGTTTTGATGATTTGTCGGCCGGACAACTTTTATTCTCTGCACCTGCACTGGGATGACGAGACCGATGATTTTCTTTACTGGTACATAAATTTTGAATTACCAACGGTTCGTTCTGGCGTTTGCTTTGATACATTAGATCTTGAACTCGATTTAATTGTTTATCCTGACTTTTCAATCGCTTGGAAAGACTCTGATGAATTTCATCAGGGCATTGCATGCGGGGTGATTACGAAAGCGCAAGTTGATCAGATCGAGGCTGCCAAAGAGAATATTTTGAACGACATCCAAGACCAAAGAAACTTGTTCAATGACAAAGATTTAATCCGATGGGCACCGGCTGAGGCTTGGAAAATACCTCAACTCCCAGAAGATTGGAATATGGTCGAGTGAAAAATAGATTTTAAGAAAAACACAATGACAACA
>JBCCSO010000893.1:0-2372 GCA_039199965.1 Chloroflexota bacterium
GGCGGTGATGGCAATGGCCGACCTGACAATAACAACCAGCGTCCACCAAGAGGAAATGACGGTAACGGTGGAGATGGTAATGGAGGTGACGGAAACGGCGGCAATCGTGGAGATGGCAACGGTCGCGGACCTGGAGGTGGTGATGGCGAGGGCGGCCGTGGAAATGGAAATGGCAATGGTGGCAATGGCAATGGAGGTGGTCGAGGAAATTAAACCGCGTTCAAGATTAAGACGATAGTTTTTGATGAGGGTGATCCCGCCTTCGACACACTTCGGCAAGCTCAGTGCGAGTGCTCAGGCTACCCTTCCCGGCGGAACCCTGAGCTTGTCGAAGGGTGTCCTTCCAATAGCAGGCTATTGTCCTCAATCTGAACAGGTTTGATATCTATGTTTGACACCTATACAGATAGACTAGTCTACCAACTTTCAAATGCATAAAATGCTGAATATTGATCGTTACTGAAAAAACACTATCACTAAGAACAGATAAATACATATCAACACAAGTGGCAACAAGAGCCCCGCAGCTTTTGATCGGTTCTCTCTTTCTCTAAGTAGATCAATTGACCAGAGAAAAATAATAAAATTGACGATTGAAAAAATCATCATTATTGGTAAAAACCAAACTAGCCCACATGCAATATCATCTTTATCTGCACAAAAACCTAGAACAAAATAAGCAAATCCAAAAGGAATTTGATTGATTGTAATCCAGAGTAGTATTCCGTACGTAAAATGAAAAATATGATTCAGCGAATTAGAAGTTATTCTTCTCCAAGTGAAATCATTCATCTTTGAACTATAATTTAGTTGAGCTCTTCTCTGTAAACACTCAGGTGCTTCCGATTTATGAAAAATAAGATTTGTTTTCTTTGCTCCCTTTTTGCTTTGATGCTGGTATCAAGTAATTTGCAAGCTCAAACTGAGCCGGATGAATTCATCTACTTGCCGTTGATCGTGGCACCATCAGATGGTTCTGACGCAGAGAGTGGTTTCCCGGCCGGAACCAAAATTATGCCGTTGGGAGACTCAAGGGTACAGGGGAATCCTCCAGCCCACGAAAGCTATCGCTATGAGCTTTGGAAGAATTTGATCGATAATGGCTGGACGTTTGACTTCGTGGGCACTAGGACAGATGGAGCCAGCTATGACGACTACACGGGTCAAATGTTTGATATCGACCATGAAGGGACAAGTGGGGCCACAACCACCGACATCTTGAATACGCTAGACAGCTATCAAACGGATCAGAGCAGCCCTGAATTTGATGTGGTACTTTTAGGGATCGGGGGAAATGACCTGCTACAAATGCAGGATCCGGCCGATGTGATTGTGCGTATCAATCAAATTATTGATGACTTGCAGGCGATCAATCCTGACGTGGTAATTTTTGTTGAACAAATTGCTCCCGGATTGTCTTTGTTAATTTCAAGCGACTTGATGATGCAGTTTGCCGCATTTAATGGAGAAATTGCCACTTTGGCTGTGGAGCAAACCAACAGCACATCAACCGTGATTGCCATCGATATGAACGACGGCTGGAGTGATGCGTTTTTGGCTGACCCGGTTCACTACAATGCGGCCGGTGCTAAGTTTATTGCAGATAAATATGATGCGGCCTTAGAAGCCTTTTATTCAACGGATCAGTAAATACCGATTTCAATCGGTGATTCTTCTTCGATAGTTTGTAGCCTAGCAGAATAGCTTTTGAGTGCTTCTGCACGTTCATCATCTGTTTGCCGAGCAGGGCCATAAACAATGTGGGGAGCCAGAACATCAAATCCTACAAACTGGAGCATGCCTCTGTGAATCGGCCGGAGAATTCCTTTAATGTCACCATTAAAACCCCCTTTGGCGTAAACGGGTGCTGGTCCACCGGTCGTGAGGGACAGCATCGCCTTTTTGCCCTTGAAGACCCCATTGTAATAAATTTTTCCGCCACCATACACGCGACCCATCACAAAAACGCGGTCTACCCATCCTTTCAACACGGCCGGGACCCCAAACCACCAGAGTGGAAACTGCCAAATCATCATGTCACACCATTCAAGTTTCTCAATTTCAGCTTGGATATCGGGCGAAAACCCATCATGTTCTGATGCATGGCGCTCTTCTAGCTGTGGCTTAAAGTAGCCTGCATCTTGCACCGTCGTGAAGCTTTTTCGGCTTGATGCTGGGTCAAACTGCATGGCGTGTAGGTCTGATGTTTTGACTTCGTGACCGGCCGCTTTTAGCGTGTCTACGGCCGTTTGGAATAGGGCCCCGTTAAAGCTTTGTGGCTCTGGGTGCCAATAAACGATGAGTACTTTCATGGATGTATTTCCTCAAATTCTTTTTCAATGAGCTGAATGATGCTGGGAATATGCTCAGCA
>JBCCSO010000894.1:0-2364 GCA_039199965.1 Chloroflexota bacterium
AGAAAGTGTCCAGATTTATACAGAGAGAAAAGATTGGTTAAATTTAGCAAAAAGCAAGGATCTGCTTGGTTATATTTATTATGACTGGGACAGTTCAACTCTTCGGGCACAGCAATCAGCCAGTTTAGCCTTAGAGATATTTGACCAGTTAGAAGAGGTACCAGATAAGATTTCTCCTCTAAGACTTCAATCAATCATTGCATATAAAAATAATGATTTGAGAAAGGCTCAAAAGTATGCAACTTTTGCATTAGAACTATCCAGAAAACTCCAAACTTCAGCTGAAGAAATGGCAAGCCTATACGCCTTAGTGGCTATCAGCCGCGCTCTCACGCTTTACGAAGAAGGGATAGCTTACGCACCAGAAGCAATAAGGTTAGCTCAGTCTACCGGTAACAAACGATATGAGGGGATGGTTTTGCAAGAATTAAGCGCGATATACATCCAAACCGGCAAGCTGGAATTAGCAAAAAAATATACTGAACAAATCTTAGAGATTTTTAAAACGATTCGTGATCGGGCAAACTTTGCCTATGCAATGATTCAAATGGGTGACATTCATAAGCAACTCAACCAGATTTCCCAGAGTAAATCTTTTTGGAATGAAGCCAAAAAAATCGCAACTCATCTTCAGCAAGATCGTTTGCTAACAGAAATTGGAAAACGTATGAGCGAGCTTTAAGTTCCCCCAAAGCTACTGCCCTTCGGGCCGGAGTCATGCCAGCCGCCTGCCAGATTTTTAAAGAGAGATGCCCCCACCTCAACAAAGTTCCTTCGTGTATTTTGGGTGTCTGACACTGACTCAAGCAGGTCTAATTTTGCCGTGGGTGACACAATCTTCTGAAGGGTTTTATCAACCCCTTCAGGTTTGGCTTTGGCCTGCACCATCTCACCAAAGGCAACGGCGTATTTAGTCAGCGTGTCTTGTGGGGTACACCATGCTCCGGCCGACAGATCCGCTTTGTGTTTATTCCCAGCCGCGTCTGTATATTCGGCCAGTAAACCGTCTGCGAAATGCTCCATAATCTTGCGGCTGTGGACGATGGCGGTTTGGGTGTTGACGCGGGTAAACGGCTCTAGATGAGCGGCCGCGTCACGAGGCACAATAATGCTGGCAGGTCGGCCGTTGTAGACATCTTCCAGCACAATCCCCCAGCGGTCCAGAATCGTGGTCCAGTTGGCGTCGAGCAGCATGGCGGTTTCTTTGAAGTTGTAGTTTTCGACTTTGTCGCTCAGCACGCGCAGCATTTCAGAGATCAGGTACGGCCGCATGATGGGGGTCGGGTGGAGCGCGTCATCCAACATCAGCCGTTCTTTGTCACCGGTGGCTAAAATCGCCTGAATACCCAGCGCGGTAAACGGTCCAGAAACCAAACAGCCAAACAGATCGGCAAAAATCTCTTCGCACCAGTGGTGGTACGGGTTGGCCTGAATGTCAGGATGTTGGCTCAGCCAGCCAACTGTGTGAGGGGTCGGCGGCCGGTGCTTGAATCGGCCGGAATGGCGGGCCGGTACCTTATGAGAATGGGTCACACTGTGTTGATTGGCGGCCGGGAAGATCGTTTTGTTTTCGTAATGGTACAAAAAGTGCCCCATCTCATGGGGGATCGCTAGCAGCTCAAACGGTGGCAAGCTTGAGTCATTGATTGAGGCGACCAGATCATAGGTCAGCCCGATGAACATCACCTGATTTGAATAGGGGACCTGACGAATGTAGACATCTTTGCCAAAGAACGTGATGGGAGTGACGGTTGTGTTGGTATCTCCAAATAGAAATTGGAATGGGGCCAGCGACATGTCGGCCAATTTGTCCGTGATCAGCAGGCTGCGCGCTTGAGCATCATTCGCCGATTCCCGCTGCTGGATGGCCCGCTGCACAATCTCAAAGTCGATGGTGGTGTGGCGAATGCACTTGGTGATGGTATTCACCGGGGGCAAAATATTTTGCGCGTGCAGGGCAGGGATTTCTACTTGGGCAACGGCGTCAAAGGCTCTCCAAAATTCATCCATCATCCCCCAAAATGCCCGTAGCTTTTCGAGCTGGTTGGTCTGGCTGGTGGTGTCAAGTCCGGCCGTCTGATTGGCTGTGTTTTTGGTCAACTCAATCGCCTGCACCGCTTGATCGATATCGGTCTTGGGAGCAGCCAATCTGTCGCCGATTTTCTGATTTAAGTGATCCATAATCCACCCATCGGCCGTCCTCTTCACCCCACAAATAATAGAAATCCTGTGATGAATCGCTCAGTGTGATCGTCCAGCGGGTTGAACCATCATGCCCACTATCTGACCCCACAAACACAAACATTCTTTCACCATCATACTCTTCTTCTGTGCAGTGCGAATTATCACGCAGTCGCTTATGGG
>JBCCSO010000895.1:0-2356 GCA_039199965.1 Chloroflexota bacterium
GAGATGAGTTCTGGATTTAACAATTTTAGTGCGAAGTAAAAAGCATAAAGTGATAAGGGTAAAGTTGAGAGCCGATTACACTTACCACTTCTTACTCCATACTTTTTACCATTCTATTCGTCCCAATCCCGCTCATCACGTATTGGACTATCACTTTGCAATTCACCAACTTCACTAACGGCTAACTTGAACTTGATGTTTTCTCTGGCAGATGCTTGAACGCGATCTGCTAAGCCATCTTGGGCCCCGGCCGATGGGACAACTTCAATCGCTAGGTTGTCCCGGTGATTTTCACGTGTAACCACCGCTTGGAAGCCTTCAATTTCTGACTCAAAGCGTTTCATAAAGTTGGTGAGCTGTATCGGGTGCAGGAACATGCCGCGTACTTTGGTAGCTGATCCAGCCAAGCGCCCTTGCCAGCCTGCGATGCGCAATGGCCCACCGTCTGTGCGTGAATCAGGGATGATGGCTGACAGGTCACCTACGCCAAAACGCACGGTTGCAGCGTAGTTTGGATTGAATAGGGTCACCACAACTTCGCCGGTCTCTCCGTCTGGAAGCGGCTCGCCCGTAGTGATGTCACAAATATCGAGGATGACATTGTTGGGGACGTGCCATCCGTTCATTTCTGGGGTGTCGTAGCCTAAATTCCCACATTCGGCCGTACCGTAGGCTTGGAACACGTTAATACCCATCCCCTCCAATTTTGCGCGTAGGGCAGGCGGCAGAGGCTCTGCCAGCAGGAATGCTTTGTTGAGTTTGAGTTCGTAACTAAGTTCGGCTGCTTTATCGAGTAGCGCATTAAGGTAGCTGCCTAATCCCGCATAGCCGGTGCAGTTGAAAGCAACCATGACCTGTAGCTGCTGCTCCATATTGCCAATGCCGCCGGGGATGACTACACCACCAGTTGCGTTGATACCGCTATGGATTGACGCTCCGGCCGGGGTCATGTGGTAGCCCAATGCCACAAGCGATACTTCACCCGATTGGAAGCCCGCACCTTTTAATGCGACACCCCAGTTGCCAATGTCTTCCCCATAAGGGGCTGGTTCGTGAATGGGGCCTGGCGATTGATAAACCGCTTGCAGATCGCTCATTTCACAAGCTAACAAGCCACCAAACGGCGGATTTTCTGCTTGTTTTGCAATGAGATCATCTTTGCGCATGATTGGGATTTTGACCAAATCCTCACGAGACTGGATATCGGCCGGGGTTAGACCTGCCTCTTCGAGACGGGCTTTAAAAGCTGGCGCTTTTTCGTAGTAGTGGGTGATGAGTTCGTTTAATTCCATCTTCTTTATGTCTTCCTAAAAGTGATGTAGAAGGCGCTTGCGGCTTGGCCATTCATGTATGGTTGATTTGAAATAGTGAGGTCAGTGATAATTTGTTTAGCTACCATTGTATCCAATTGTGGTTTTACATCATCCTCAAAATAGTGGGGGCGAATGGAAACGACAAATGGAGCCTTTGATTTTAGTATTCGAACAATCTCACGAAAAAAGTTTTCTTTGAATCTTGAAGAGTATACCCCGATGCAAATGGCCGCATCATAAGCGTTGTCTCTTAGTGGGATGACGGTCATCAGGTCGATGGCGTGAAGCTGCCTATAAACATTGAGCGCGCTGGCTTTTTCCAGCATATCGGCCGAAAAATCACCACCTTCGATGTTTGTAAAACCAGCTTGAGCTAATTTTTGTCCGACCAACCCGGTGCCGCACCCTACATCAAACAGCGCGGCCGATTTGTTTGGTACAAGATCGACTAAAAGCTTGACACCGGTTTGGGGTGCGACATAGCCAAAGCCATCAAGATCAGTGTCGTAACTTGCTGCCCAATCAGCATAAATGTCACGGGTTTCGCCGTTGTCTTTGCTGGCGATTAGCCTGTCGATGATGCTGTTGAGTCTCTCATTGCTCATAATTGTTTGTTATGCGCTGATTGTTGACTGGTATTCGTTTTTGTTTTGGCCGGAAGTATGGCATGAGAGTAATGGCTCGCCAAGCGAATCGTTTAGTGTGGCGATATGATGTAGCCATTTCAAATCGTCTAGCTGAAAAAATCAACAGATAACAGTTAAGAATCAACAGTTAACGCCTCAGCAAATTGGGCTTAAGCTGACATCAGGTGTCGGCCGATGACCATTCTCAAAATCTCGCTAGTGCCTTCACCAATGGACATGAGCCGCTGATCCCGATAAATGCGCTCAACCGGAAACTCGCGTGAATAGCCAAAACCGCCGTGGATTTGGATGGCGTTGTACGCAACTTTTTCGGCCGTTTCTGTCGCCATCAGTTTGGCCATGCTGGCTTCTTTCGCGTACGGCCGGCCCTGATCTTTGAGCCACGCTGACCAGTAA
>JBCCSO010000896.1:0-2356 GCA_039199965.1 Chloroflexota bacterium
GTACTGGCTGGCTTTTTTATCTACAGTGAATGTGTACGGCCGATGCAGTGGGCCGCGATTGGCGTCGCAGGATTGGGCGTGCTGTATCTTACATTTATCTATGGTCAGTTTCCGTGGTTGGGTGTCTCTTTGGCCTGTGCGTTTACGCTATATAGCGTTTTTAAAAAGCGGACTTACTTGGCGACGTTTGAAAGCATGACGCTCGAGAGGGGGCTGATGTTTCCATTTTTTCTTATGTATTTGCTGTGGCTGGGTCAGTCGGGGGATGGAAACTTTGCTAGCAGTGGGATCGCCACAATGGTTTTGCTGATTGTGGCCGGGGCGATTGCGATTGGTCCGTTTTTGTTTTTCTCGGCCGCGACGGCGCGTATTCCGCTGCTTTACATTGGGATCATGCAGTACATTGGCCCATCAATTTCGTTTTTGCTGGGTGTATTTCTTTATAATGAGCCGCTCGACGTTAATCTTTTAATTGGTTTCTGTTTTGTATGGGTGGCTTTGGTGATTTTTACGTTTGAGGGGATTCAGGCGGCGCGGGCGGGAAATTTGACGGCCGAACCTGCGTAATATCTTTTAGGCTGTTATCTGACTACAGTTAATTTCAGCAATTCATCAATCCAAGCCAAGTCTAAATTCTTCTCCAATTCATCTGCCAACCGCTCAAGCGACTCATCCAAAGACGGCAGATTGCTACTGACCTGCTGCAATCCTAATGAATTGAGCCACGCATGGCGCAGACTGTCATTTTCAAAGATTCCGTGCATGTAACAGCCCCAAATCCGGCCGTTGTCCGCCATTGCCCCATCCGGCACATTGACCGTTTCTGAGCCCCGTTTGGCAAACTTTAGCCAGCTCGAATCTGACTCCGTGCGCCCCATGTGAATTTCGTATCCTCTTAGGCTTTGACCGATGAGCGCCTTCATCCACCCTATCCCGTCTGTCACTTCAGCTACCGATTGATAGGTTGCTTTTTCACCCACAAATGTGGTGTCGTAGGGCAAAATGCCAATCCCTTCAATTTCTGGTTGGTCGGCTTCAACTAAGTCCGGATCATAGATCATTTGCCCGAACATCTGGTAGCCGCCGCAAATACCTACCAGCGCGACACCTGCTTCGTTTAGTTGCTGGATCGGTTCAACAAACCCTTGATCTCGCAACCAAGCCATGTCTGAAATAGTGCTTTTTGTGCCGGGGACGATAATCGCGTCTGGCTCACCTAAATCGGCCGGATTTTGCACATAGCGCACGCTCACATTCGGCTCCTTTTCAAGCGGATCAAAATCGTCAAAATTGGAGATTCGTGGAATGCGAATCACCACAAGATCAAGCTTTTGATTATCTCCCTTTTGGGCGATGGCTTGGTCAAGGGCTACCCCATCTTCCTCAGGCAAATACAGGTCTTTAAGCCACGGCATCACCCCTAAAACCGGCTTGCCGCTTCTCTCTTCGAGAATTTCAATGCCGTCATCAAACAGCGTAATGTCACCGCGAAATTTGTTGACGACGAATCCGTGAAGCAACTTTTGCTCAACCTCATCAAAGAGCCAAAGGGTGCCCAATAATTGAGGAAAAATACCGCCGCGATCAATGTCGCCAACTAGAATAACCGGTGCTTCTGCATAGCGTGCAATCGCCATATTAACGATGTCATTGGGTTTGAGGTTCATCTCAACCGGGCTCCCGGCCCCTTCTACGATGATGAGTTCATATTCCTCGCGCAAAGCGTCAAGCGCGGCCGTTACCGTCCCCCACAGCATCTGTTTCCGCTGATAGTAGCTCTTGGCCGGCAGACTTTCCATCGCTTTGCCCATGACCACCACTTGTGAGCGCATATTGGATTCTGGCTTGAGCAGCACAGGGTTCATCGCGGCTGTTGGCTCAATGCCGCTGGCGTATGCTTGGGTGATTTGCGCCCGGCCGATCTCACTGCCGTCTGCGCAGACACCCGCGTTGTTGCTCATATTTTGGGCTTTGAAAGGGGCAACTTTGATCCCTTTACGCGCAAACACCCGGCACAAACCGGCCACCAACATACTTTTTCCAGCCGATGAGCTGGTTCCTTGAACCATGATTACTTTTCCAATTGTCATCTTTGTTAAGTGTGAAGTAAAAAGTAATGCGTCAAGTACTTTCTACTTCATACTTTTTACTTTCTACCCATGCCTCCTGATTAAATTTTTCGAGTCGCCATCCCCAATCTTTCTTAAGCAACGATGTGATGGCTCCGTTGCGAATCGGCCGACGATGCCAAACATCAAAAGGCTCACCCAGCAGCTCTGACAGAATAACCTGCACAACCAGCCCGTGTACAACAATCAGCACTGTTTTGTCCGATGGGGTTTGTTCATGCAGCCAA
>JBCCSO010000897.1:0-2353 GCA_039199965.1 Chloroflexota bacterium
CAGCCGTCAAACCAAATTTGGACAACATGCGCGGGTCGATTCGATCGATCGTCGTCGGCCGGTATCGCTTCACCCGCTATTTTTTCCCCAAACGGCATAACATGCCCCAAACGCTTGACGAAATTTTGCAGCACAACGACATCGAGCTATTTGATCTCGAGACAGATCCACATGAGAACAACAATCTGGCTAAAAATCCCGAGCAATACAAAGATCTCATCGAGGAATTAAACGCCAAAATGAATAATCTCATCCAGGAAGAGATAGGGGAGGATGTGGGGCAGATGCTTCCATTGAGCGGGCCCGTAAGCTGGGCTATTAAGCGATTTGATCCATGAATGCTACTATCTTGGTGGTAAACAAGGAGACACACTATGAATAGTTTATTGTGGATTTTACAAGTTGGCTTGGCTGCATTGTTTGCATACTCTGGCAGCCAAAAATTACTTGACCCCGTAGTTGTTGACGGTGTGCTGGCTGGCACTTCAACAACCTTGGTCATTCTGATTGGTATTCTTGAGGTGATGGCAAGCCTTGGGCTCATTCTGCCGCAGCTTACTAGCATCTTGCCTAAGCTTACCCCAACGGCCGCAGCCGGATCTGCATTGTTGATGATCGGTGCTGTCTTTGCTCAACTGAACAACGGCACGAGCGCATTGCTTCCAGCGGTCGTTTTTGTTCTGGCAGCGTTTGTCGCATACGGCCGGTTTGTTTTGGTCCCAGCAAAGTAGAACTCCAGTTGGATTTGAGGATTGGATACCAAAAAATGGACGATTTATCTACAAAGCATCAGCTTGAAACGACCAACCACATCCAAACGTTTGTGATTCACTATTTCCGAGCCGAAGTCGGCCGTGAAACGGCATGGCACCACCGGCTGGACGTAACGTTTGATTGGGCCGTGGTGGCGACAGGGGGGATGATCTCATTCGCTCTGTCTGGCCCGGAAGCCAGTCACATGATTTTGCTGGCAGCCGTTTTTGTTATTTTGTTTTTTTTGAATATAGAAGCGCGCAGATATCGAGTGTATACCAAACTAAAGAATCGCGTTCAGCAGCTTGAAGAAAGCTACATCGCCCCTTTGTTCAATCATATCGCTACCGAGCAGCAAACGATCAACGACCGGCCGCACATCGATCCCAAGCTCATCAACAGCATGATAGACCATGAGCCACCAATCAACCATTTGGAAGCGGTAGCAACGCGCATGCGCAGCAACTACATCTATTTGATTGGAGTAACTTACATTGTGTGGCTCATCAAAATTTTGAACAATCGGGCGGGTCAATTGTGGTGGGAGGCCATCCAACAGCAGGCACAGGTGGCCGAAGTATCTGGCGCGCTTATATTTTTGCTGTTTACGGCCACCATGATTTCAGCACTAATTTTAAGCCTATCTGTCACGCAATTCTCTAAAAAAACCATCACAAGCTAACTGGTGTAGGGTCATTCTAAAAAGCGTTCCGTAAAATATGCGGCAGCCGAGCTACCAGAAAATCTTCTAATGGTTGCTGACACTATGCTTAAACTTGGGATGCCCTGAAGAGTGAAAAACGGGCAGCAAACTGGGCAATCAAGTGGGCTAACCCACAAACTCATCTGCGATGGGCAAGTCGATCCAAGACGGCGATTCGGCCGAATGGTGAATTGTCACGGCCGCAGGGACCCCTTGCGTCATAAATGCCTGCGCTTGGGTTGACTCAAGACCAAGATTACGGGCAACACGCGGATGTGCCCCGCTGGCGATGATCAAGCGCAACCGTTCACCCTCGTCAAATCGAACCGCTGTGGGGATCAAGCTTAGCTCAATTTTTTGTCGGCCACCGCTACTGCTCTCAAAAAAGATTCGCTGAATCGCATCGGTAATGTTGAGCGATTTACCTGCGGCCGAAACCCGGTTGACTCGCACAAAGAGGTCAGCTGTTTCACAGTCCGCTTCAAACTCAATCACCGCCCAGATCTCCCCAATCACATAGGTTGTTTGGGTGAAAGGGCTAGTAGTAAAAACCAACGTATCATCACGCGCCTCTAAATCAGAATTATCAACAACCGGCTTGCGAATAGGGAGCATATTTCCACCAACCGCGGGCGTGGGATGCACAGGATCGTAGACATACGATGAGTAAGCACCATTTTGGTCAATCGGTTCGTCACTCAACAGACCGTTCTCAGCGAGATAAAGTCGTTTTGGCACCGCAGGCACCGGCCAGCGGTCAGCCTCGAGCCATTCTTGCGTGTCGAGAATATTGATACAAACCGGCTTCGCTCCAAGTGTTATCGACTTAGTTTTCGGGTTTGGCTCAAGCCTTTTCCCTTTAAGATGATGGTCAAACCAAGCTTTACCGTCGCGCAG
>JBCCSO010000898.1:0-2353 GCA_039199965.1 Chloroflexota bacterium
AGAATACCTAGAGCTTGTCAAGGATAATCTATCCAACTTTCTTGAAATCACTGGAGAACGGTCATTCATAACAACTAGCGGTGAGGAAGGTGTCGTCATTGAAGCCGTGATAGGAGACAGCCTGATCATCGCAAAAAGGTTTGTCTTTATTAAAGGTGACATTGCCTACAATGCAACTTATTTGTTTTCAGAAGAAATTAGTGAAGAAGAATCTCAAATGATTGAATACACTTTTCAAGGCGCAAGGGTAGTCCCAGAAAATGAATAATACTTGCTCGATCAGTAAGTTTTTGAAAACAGCTTGTCAAAGGAAGTGGATGCTATTTTGACAAGCTGTTTCCGGTGCTAAACCAACAATTCCCTAAATACCTATGATGTGATCTTAATCCCCACATTCTTCGTCTGAACGTAATTTAGCATCCCCTCAATGCCCTTTTCCCGGCCGAAACCCGACTTCTTAAAGCCGCCAAACGGTGTCTCGTGACCACCGGCCCACCACTCATTGACGTAAATTTGCCCAGCCCGCAAATCGCGCGCGCAGCGCATTGCTTTGTTTAGATCGTTCGTAAACACGCCAGCGCACAACCCATAGTCAGACGGATTGGCGATGGCAACCGCCTCTTCTGGCTCATCAAACGGAATGATGCTGAGGACTGGGCCAAAACTCTCTTCCTGCTCAATTTTTGAGCCGGGCCGCACATTCATAAAGATAGTAGGTTCCATAAAGTAGCCGTTCCGATCAGCCACATTTCCACCAATTACCAGTTCTCCTTCACTTTTGCCCACATTGGCATATTCAGCCACCCGCTCCAGCTGCACGTCTGAAATCAGCGGATTCACAAAATGGTTTTCGATGCTGTGCCCCATCGTTAAGTTACTGGCGACATCAGCCAGTGCTTCAGTCAGTTCATTCATGTAGGAGCGATGGACCACAATGCGAGACATGGCTGAACAGACCTGACCGCTGTACATAAAAATGCCCCACTTAGCCTGTTCGACAAGATAGTCTAAATCCGCATCAGGGAACACAATCCCGGCCGATTTACCCCCCAATTCCATCACGGCCGGAATCACTTTGTCGGCCGCTGAGTGCAGAATTTTCTGTCCCGTTCCCACAGAACCGGTAAAGCACACTTGATCAACATCAGGATGAGCACAGAGCGCCGCTCCGGCCTCAGCTCCGTACCCACAGATGATATTTAGGCAGCCCGGCGGTAGTCCCACATGCTCGGCCGCATCTGCCAAATAGTAAACGCTCAGCGGATCATTTTCTGGGCTTTTTAAGATGACCGTATTCCCTGTCGCCAAGGCGGCCGCACCAGAACGGGCCGCAATCTCCATCGGGTAGTTCCATGGGATAACATGGGCCGTTACCCCAAACGGTTCATAAACAGTAAAGTCAAAATAAGTTTCACCCAAAGGGATCGACCGCCCCTCAAGTTTGTCAGCATGGCTGCCGTAGTATTCCAAAAATCTGGCCGCGCTCTTAACTTCAACAACCGCTTGATCCCACGGTTTGCCGCTGTCAAAACAGAGCACACGCGCAATTTCATCGATGTTATCAAGCAGATACTGGGCCATTCCCATCACTTTCCGGCCGCGCTCAATCGGCCGGACTTTGCGCCATTCGCTCTGCTCAAAGCAGCGACGAGCCGCTTGCACCGCCATCTCGACTTCATCCGTTCCCGCTTTAGCGACCTCGACCATCACCTTACCGGTGGCCGGATCATAAACGGGTATCTTTTCAGAATTATCGACCCACCGGCCGTCAATATAGTTTTGCCAAATATGGTCTACATTTAATTGGGGTTCCATGGTTCCTCTAGGAAGTTTTGTGATTTATTTTCTGGCTACCGCACACAGCGTTGAATGTTATAGGTTGACTGTTATCCGTTCATTGTTTTCAACAACCGCAATGAGAATAAATTCCGAACGGCATCGCCTGATTTTCCGATTTGTATCAAACTCAATGAACTATTTTGGAAAAATCAAAACATAACGGCCAGCAGTCAACGGTTAACAAGAAGCTCTTGGATAACCAATTTTATTTTTTAATCAGCCAGTAAGTGGATAGCACACTCTACCAAGCCAGCATTGCCTTTTGCGGCCGATCCATCGGGCAAGAACAGGGTATCTTCGAACCCAACGCGGGAATCATAGCCCCGTTTTTTGGCTTCAACTAGCATCGGCCAAGCGGTAGAGTCAAATCCGTGCAGAAGGCGAGCTGGATTTAAAATTTTACCGTTATCAAGAATTTTTTCGATAGCATGCGAGTCTGGCGTTTGGTTGGTCGAAATCGACTCAACGCCGCCCGCGATCACCAGGTCCATCTGATCGACGATCACTTGCTTCG
>JBCCSO010000899.1:0-2348 GCA_039199965.1 Chloroflexota bacterium
CATTGATTGAGATCATAGGCTAAATTTTCTCATTCGTTTAAAAATGAGCAAGGCTTAGGGATTTAAAATGTTAGGTTTTTCGGTTTAGTTTCATAAAAGTCACCCTATTCGTGATCTGCTCGCAGATAAAAATACAGTGGCATTGCCAACGACAACCCTACAGTAAATCCGGTTGGGAAGATGAGCCACCACAGCCGAACGTGATGCCTGCGGGCGTCTACTGTCGCCCAGATCCAGAAAACCAAAATCGAAATCAGTATATCGGCCGAAAAACCGCCTGCAGCCCCATTTACAAACAAGCTCTGTAAAAATAGAAGAACATCAAACCCATTCAACATAAAAAATCTGCCGAAAAAAAACCATGGTATGACTGTGCCAACAATCGCCAAAATCAAATACACATTTTTAGAAACTTTCATTTTTCACCTCAGTCTAAACTTTTCGAAAGTTTACAAGCAAAAGGTAATCAAATCCATTACCTTTTTGGTAAAATGTACAGAATGAATAGAAAAACAGATCATGTTGGGTCACTCATCAAATACTGGCGCAGCAAACGAAGAATGAGTCAGTATGACCTAGCCAGTGAAAGCGGCATTTCTACCAAACATCTTAGCTTTGTGGAAACTGGCAAATCACGACCCAGTCAAAAATTACTGAATCGATTTTCACAAGTGCTGGGTCTATCGCTCCAAAATCAAAATTCTCTATTTTTAGCGGCTGGATACGCACCAAAATTTACGAAAGCTCCCATTCACTCTGATTCGATGATCATCATTGATAACGCCATCGATCACATTCTGAAAGGACACGATCCATACCCTACTTTGGTGGTCGACTCAAACTATGACATCATCAAAGCCAATCAGGGTTATAAAGCGGTTGTCGATTGTTTTTTAGGCGATGGGTCATCGCACCAATTCACAAACGTATACAGCCTCATGTTTGAGCAGGAAGGGCTTCAACCTTTCATTCAAAATTGGCCCCTGTTTGAGTCAAACTTACTGGGTCGATTACTTCAAGAGGCCAACGCGACACAAAATGAACAATTAAAGCTGCTTTACGAAGACTTAAAGGCTCTACGTCCCGTGAGCAAACTAACAGTTGCAGATAGTGGATACGAGCTCCCTATTCTGGACTTTACGCTGGAAAAGGAAAACATTTCTTTTCGCTTTTTCTCCATGCTAACAACGTTTGGCACGCCGCTAGATGTGACGGTTCAAAATTTGCGAATTGAGAGCATGTTCCCGGCTGATGAGAGAACCAAACAGCTGTTAGCAGACTTGTAGGCTCCCAGTTTCAGGATTCTGATTTACCCAACCGGAGGCTCCGTCGATTTATCCTTGGAGCCAAACATACTCACCCGGCCGTCTGGGTTATCATCCCCTTTTGGAATACGCTCAAGACCTACCATCTTATCAATCACCATGTTCATATAGCGGTGCACAGGTTCTTCAAAATGGTAGCACATCCGGCCGCCCCGATAGGCTTTTGAGCAAATACCCGCGTGCATTTTAGCCACGATGTCAATGTCTTGCTGGTTGACCAGCGTCCAGAAATCTACTAGCTGATCGACTTCCGCCTGTGCCCCTTCGGCCGCCAGCGATTCGGGATGGCACATCACGTAGGTGTCTTCGATTGTGAAGTGTGGCCCCTGCGGCTTGGTCACCATGATGAAGCAATGGTTTGGCATGACGCTTAGCGCCACACAAGGAAACAGCCAAATAAATTTAGCACTCTCTAGCTGATCATCTTCAAGACCAGAGAACGGAGGCAGCCCAAGCCATCCACCCTCATCACCAGCCGAAATTGGCCACGTCATCATTCCCGTGTACATCCCATCCCCCTGATACCGGTAGTGGTCTTCCATACGGCTGACCTTGATCAGCTCTGGGTGCACCCAAGGGAGGTGATAGTATTCCATAAAGTTTTCACCCACCAATTTATAGTTTGCATCAAACGTAAAGCGACGTGTGGCAGCGATCTCCCAATCCTCTAATTGATAGGGGGCAAAGCGTTCAGGCAGGTCTCCAAGCTGCTCATGCAGCGGCGGAGGGTTCTCTCCCATGTGGATAAAAATGAGCATGCCCCAACTATCCACGTTCACTTCAAAAAGCGGATAGTCTTCTTTGCGGAATTTTTCAACCCCACCCATATCGAACATTCCCTGCATATCAGGGGGAATATCTGATCCTTCAAATAGCGGTGTTCCCAAGCACTTACCATCAAGATCAAAGGCCCAACTGTGGTAAGGGCAGCGAATCCGGTTGTTTTTAAGTCGAGTGCAGTCACTATCAAGCATTTGCACACCGCGATGACGACATACGTTATAGAACGCACGCAGCTCTCCC
>JBCCSO010000900.1:0-2347 GCA_039199965.1 Chloroflexota bacterium
CGGCATTGCTGCATTTCTCTTCATTGTAGACTCAACCGGCAATACCCCGGGCCTAATCTCGCTTGTGCGCGATCCTATCACCACGTTTAATGAGTTGCTTTCCCCTACGGCCGATACGGTTTCTGATGCCTTAGCAGCCCCCGCAAATATTCAGCTTGCCCTAGAAGAGATTGAGCGCCTTCAGCGGCAGGTGGCTGAGCTCGAGAAGGAAAATGAAATTTTGCGCGAAAATCAAGGGGAGCTAGAGGTGCTGCGCAGCCTTTTCGATTATGCTACGGAGTCCCCACAGAATCAGCGGGTGCTGGCAGATGTTATCGGTCGGGACACAAGCCCGCTATTTCGCAGCATTTTAATTAATCGGGGCACAAATGATGGAGTTCAGGTTGGTATGCCGGTTGATAGTGATCGTGGTTTGGTGGGCCAAGTGTTTCGCACCACACCAGACTCCGCCATGATCATCCTCATCATTGACAATGCCAGCGGCGTTCCTGGCCGTTTGAGCACCTCACGGGCGACAGGATTGGTCCACGGAACCGGCACCGGCCGCACAATGGAAATGGATTGGATTCCACTGGAAGCTGAAGTTGGAATAGGCGATGTTGTGCTCTCATCTGGCCTAGTTGGGCAGTTTGATCAGGGTGTGCTCGTCGGACGTTTTCCAAGAGACTTGATCCTTGGCCGGGTAACCGAAGTTGAGCGCAGTGATGCAAATATTTTGCAAAGGGCCGTCATCCAGTCAGAGGTCGACTTTGATGATCTGGAAACTGTTTTTGTCATTACCGACTTCCCTAAAGATGATATTACCCCTTTTGAGGACCCGCTAGGTGAAAATCAGTAGATGAATCGCTCAACCGCTGTTGCCTTTCCCACACTAATCCTATTGGTTGTCTTTCAATCTAGCGTGCTGACAGTGCTACCTTTAATTGAAGTTGTTATCCAGCCCGTAATGCTGGCCGCCATCGCATGGGGAATGCTGCGCGGTTTAATGGATGGTTTAATTTGGGGATTTATTGGTGGGTATTTGCTCGACTTGTTTTCAGTTGGGCCGTGGGGGTCTCAGCCTATTGCACTGATGATCACAATCGTTTTTGCTGTGTGGGTCGTAAGTACGCTCCCTATGAATCGGTTCTGGCTACCGGGGGTTCTGGGTGGCTTATGTGCTGTCATGAACCTGCTTATTTTAGGGGCAATAGTCCAGGTGAGCCCTTTTGGTAACCACTGGCCGTCAATGCCGAGTTTGACCGCCTATTTTGTGGTGCAGGGGACGGCGATGATTTTGATTTACTGGTCGTTGTTTTTATTGCGTCAGATTCTCTATCCGCCAGAAGTGACTGGGACCGGCTTTTAATTTCAGGAGATAGATCCGCGCTCTACAGAATTGAAATTGCTTCAATTTATTTGGCTGTAAGATTCAGGTACGATGAGTGAATTTGCTTCACCATACACATTCCCCTCTTTGTTGATTGCAATTCTAGCAGTATATTTCTACCCTAACAACAAGTCATCTAACCCAAAGCAAAGGAGGTCTAAGCTAAATGTCAGTTGGTATTAAAAAATTGTATTCAATCTATAGAAATGCCTCTTTTGTTACGCCAAACCCTAAGCAACCCCGATAGGGAGCTTTGTATATATCCCTCAAAAACTATCGGCCGAAGAAACCGATTCTCACTTTGGCACGGCACATCTGGACATGACTTGAGCTAAATGCTGCTGGACTGCGCCAGTATGCAATTAAAGCCGAGCATTTGGTGAAAAAAGCCAGCTCTGAATCGATAGATTCTGTTTGCGATGGGAATGCCTATGTCAAAGTCAGCTATCCTCCCAAAACATCAATTTGCCCAGTCGTTTGTCAATCATGACGTAATGGGAATTTCAGCAGGACAAACCACTGTAGGCAACGTCAAGGGTTTCCATCTATCCATCCTATCCATCCTTGACAGAGTACCAGCACGAAGTGCCTGAATTAAACCAGTACGTTGGGCATCCTCATCCAAGTAGAGCTTGATCTGCTGGCTCATAAAGCTCTAGTGTTATTGTGTGAGTTGTTTTAAGTTTTCCTCAGAGTCGGCTTGAATATCAGCTTCAATCTCTTCAGAATGGAGGTGGTAGTAGGCAAGGGCTGCATAAATCTGAGCCAAATTAAGATGAGGTAGCTGCACGGCAATCTCTTCGGCCGACATCCCCAATTTGTATAGGTCAGCAATTGAACGAACTGTGGTTCCGGTTCCCGCAACAATAGGTCGGCCGCCCCGCAGATTAGGATTCTTTTCAATTAATGTGTCAATAGTTGGTTTAATAATCATGTTTGCACCGTTGTGATCTGGTATAGCATACCATAAAACAAAAC
>JBCCSO010000901.1:0-2345 GCA_039199965.1 Chloroflexota bacterium
CAGCGTGCCTGAATTTTTGCCACCCTGATTAAATTCAGTTTCATCACCAATTTGAATCGCCATACCGGCCTCATTGAACTGTATGTGGCTTAAGGAGCTATCGCCAAGGGTTGCGCCAAAAAATTTCAGAAAGGTCGCACCGGCGGCCGCTTCATTGTTGATGCTTTTGAAGATAATAGGATCAGCAGGCGTACCGGCCGCGCTGATCTGTGAACGAATCAAGATTTCGTACGCACCCGAAAATTCAACTATCACACCGGGCTCAATAGTAAGGCTTGAGCCATCTAGCATTTGCAAGTCACTATCAATACAGATGGGTGATTGAGCGGCCGTAAACGTTAAGTCTGATGTGTAGGTCCCGCTATAACATCCATTTGATCCGCTTGCAATAGGCAGATAGAGGGCGATAAATGTAATGCTCAAAGCCAAAAGCATCAAGGACAGCAGTGTTAAGCGAGACAGAATTTTCATTTTGAATTCTCCAAAAATATTTATTGAGACTCGACAAAATTATTTTTACCAAAAGGCAGCTCTCAAAAGTAGTCAACGTTGGGTCAATGAATGAATAACGTCGGTTAAGACTATTTTGTTCCTGTTGAAAACTGATCCCCTAATTCAAAAGAGGGCCCCATAAACTACCATCCGGCTTCCATACCAAATCAACTGTAAGCTTAAGTGTATCTTCAAAACAATTTTGGTACCTATCACACTGTAGGTAAAATTCTCAATTTATTAAGGCTGACTATTTCTTTGGCACCTATGCTTCGAGCCACATTTTTTCCCAGCATGAGCATGCATTCATACCAAGTGCACAGCGTGAGTGTAGCACTCTGACTGTTTCTTCAGACCACCGTGGACGCTTATTAGGGCCTGACGATGTTTTGGCTCCTGCACCTAGTTGCTGAGGGCGGGTCTTCTTGATACTATGACTCAAATTATCATTAAATACCGTTACATCAAATAAACAGATTTATTTAGGCCAACCTGGTGGTTTGTCAATCATGATCTGATAGAAATGGAAGCCGGACAAACCACTGTAGGCTACATCAATGGTTTCCATCTAGCCATCTTTGACGAAGCACTGGTGCTTCGTCAAACTGCTTTTATACGATAGCTATTTCCAAATAACGAAGCTTTAAGTGTTTTTTCAAGATTTCAACCCGGCCATGTTTCTTTGACAAAACGCTAGCTCAACACCCTGCCAACGCTGAAAATGGCTCAAACAGGCGTTACATCTTAAAAGTATACCAATGAGTTTTAACCTCAAAAAACGAGACAGATGGCCCACACCTAACTTTGACGAAAATGATCAGCCCCATTTCTTATTCATAATTACCCCCCCATTTTCCGGATCAACAGCGTTATCAGAGCTATTAAACACGAGCCACAGAACCATGATTCTTCATCCAAAAGGTGAGGGTCAATGGTTAGTGCCGGGATTATGCGAGAAGGATAGATGGAACTCTGAGAAAGAAGTGAACTATCTATCCGTAAAGGCTACTTGGCTTAACGTGTATCAAAAAGTAAAGCGTTTAACTCAAAATATTGATGTTGTAATTGAGAAAAGTCCACCCAATATGATGAGAATAAAGCAGCTTTCATCGCAGTTTCACAACTGTTCTTTCATTGCATATAACCGTAATCCATATGCTAATTGCGCCAGCATCCTTTACCGTAACCATGATGCAGACAGCTTGAGTTCTGAAAAACGAAAAAAAGTGCTCAATCGTCTTGCCAAAGATTGGATAACGAGAGGTGTGAAAATTCAAGATCTAATATCAAACCTGAACGCGCCTCTTTTAACGTACGAAGAGTTTTGTCGAAATCCATCATCAGTCATCAGCAAACTAAACACACCATACGGTGTGTCAAAATCTATTAATCTATTTGCTAATGTGAAAGTCAAAGACTATGCCTCTCAACCGATATCAAACCAAAATGAACAGCAGATTTCCAAGTTGACTGATATGGAAATTGAACACATTAGTGAATCGTTGAAACCAAGTCGAGAGTTGTTAGCGTATTTTGGCTATCAACTGTTGCGATAGAAGAATATAACAATCGCGTACACTCAAAGCGCTACACTTTCATTGCCCTGCCTCATGCTGGTGGGGAGAAAAAACGTTAGGTGATTTTGACAAAGCAAACAACATTTCAGACACTAAAAGGTGCTCAGACCTTGTAGATCCTGTTGAGAACATAAAGCCTCCCTAATGGTTACGAATTTGCATAGAAAAAAGAAGAGAAAATGAATCTTATTGATAAACTGAAAACCGTTGCACTAGAATCTGTTGGAATCACCGCGCAAAAACTAAAAGTGGTCCTTCGCAAATTTCAAACCCACC
>JBCCSO010000902.1:0-2342 GCA_039199965.1 Chloroflexota bacterium
ATTTGAGCAGAAAAACAGAACAGGAACTAATCTACCACTTCAAGATGAGACTCTTATGCCTGAGCCCAGCTTCACTGTTCTGGGGTACTTGATCATCCAATTATCTCTGAAATGACCATGTTCCCAATATACAAGCCTGAGCGTCGCTTCGCTTACGTGAAGAACGAAGTTCTTCCAGAGTCAACTTGTTGGCACCCTGTCGAAGGCGAGGTGACATTTAGCAATTACTTTTGTTAAAAAGGATTAATAATATGAGTGAGAAAAAAGGAATTCCAGAAAGTGTGCAAAAAATTGCCGCTTTCTCAGACGGCAACCAAGGTGGCAACCCGGCCGGGGTCATGATTGCTGACAGCCATCCTAGCACAGAAGAAATGCAACGGATCGCGGCCGCAGTCGGCTTTTCCGAAACCGCCTTTGCTTACCCGATTGAAGGCGGTTATCGGGTGCGTTATTTTTCCCCAGAGTCAGAGGTACCCTTCTGCGGTCACGCAACGATTGCCTTAGGTGCCGCCCTTGCCCTGCAAAATGGAGATGGGGTGTTTGCGCTCAAACTAAACGAAGCCGAAATCACGGTCGAAGGGAGCAAAAAAGATGGTGTAATTGCAGCTGCACTCCAGTCCCCTCCTACACATAGCTCGCCTGCGAGGCCTGAATTACTGGCAGCCATCCTAGAGCTGTTTGGCTACACAGAAAATGATCTGGAGGATGAGATACCTCCAGCGTTCATCAACGGGGGTGCCAATCATTTTGTGGTCGCACTCAACAGCCGTGAGGCTCTGGCAAAAATGGATTATGATCTAAATGCCGGCCGTGATCTGATGAACAGAAATGACCTCGTCACTATTATTTTGGTTTACAAAGAAAGCCCGCAACTTTTTCACACCCGCAATCCGTTTGCGTCTGGTGGCGTGTTTGAAGATCCGGCAACCGGCGCAGCTACGGCCGCTTTTGCTGGCTACCTGCGGGACATCAACTGGCCGCACAACGGTGTCATAGACATTGTTCAGGGTGAAGACATGGGGATGCGTTCCCTCTTAAAAGCTGAAATTTCTCCAGAGAAGGGAAGTTCGATTCGCGTATCAGGTGCTGCCAGAATTATGACCGAATAATCGGGGGCTTTTAGCTTCCCAAATTTTTCTCCAGACTTCGGCATCTTGCTCAAATGCAGTGATTGAGACCTGCAAATAAAAGTAGTTTTTATCGCAGGTCATTTTTGCTTTGGTTTCCGTTGAAACTTGCCACTCCCCGCGCCTTAGCATGTGGGTCCAATGTAGATGGTGCTCGGCCGACAAATGATCCAGCCAGCCAATCTCAAAGCGCTCACGCTTGATGCCCAGATTAACCATCCCATTGTCCACGTATTCAATCTCTCCATAGTAGTCCAAAATCTCCACTATGGTTCGCTGTTTAGCTTGATCATGAATCACACGGCGTTCATTTTTAGGTGGCTTAATCACACGCATATTGGCAGACGGTGGTGCCACAGGATGAGCCATGTCAATCTCACGCGCATCGGCCGGAGCGGGCAGGGTCAGAATGGCTAATTCAGGGGCCAATGTCAGCGTAGGATTATCAGGTGCGGGCCAAACCAGCGGCCAGTAAGCGGTTGAAAGTACCAGCCGAATCCGATGGCCCGGATTAAATCGATGGCAAACATGATCAAGCTTGATTCTAATTGTGACGGGTTCATCGACCGGCATGGGTACAGCCTGATGGTCACCATCTCTCTGAAGCAAGTTGAGCATGCCGTGCGTGACTCGTTTTGATGCTCCTTCTGGTGACACATCAGTCAGCCAAACAATCAGGTTCCCCGTCGGCCGATTGCTGCTCAACGTAACCACCAGCTCCGCATCTCCCCAAAGATCAACTGGCTCAACCAAAGGGGCCGAATCAAAACTTAAGCCGCCCCCATCGTCTGGGCGATGATCAACCGCCATTTCCGGCCCCAAGCAGTGTGGAATCAGCTCCCCAGCCGCTGTACCCGTATCCACAGGGGAGCAGAATGAAAGAGGTGGAGCTAGGATTTTCTCGTCGGTTAAACCATATTCGGAAAGAAATAGATCAATTTCGTGATCACGATAGCTTTCAAAGTGCCAGTCGCTTGCCAGCCAGCGGCCGGGCATGTTCGCGGCGTATCCGTTGACAGACTCAAGACCGCCTTCGCCCGCAAATGCTCGATAGGCTGCTGCACTCATTTGGCCGGTATCTTCACCGTCCAGCCACTGCCGCCACCAGTCTGCAGCCTCACCTAAAAAGTCAGCGGCCGGACCGGGGGTCGCCAAATGTGGGTACTGATGCGCCCACGGCCCAGCAATAGCGCGACAGGGGACACTCAAGTTTTC
>JBCCSO010000903.1:0-2330 GCA_039199965.1 Chloroflexota bacterium
CACTGAAAAAAGGTGTTTTCGAGACCTGACAGGTTTAAAAATCTGCCTCTCAGCGCAGGAAACAACGGTCATAGAAACCTGTCAGGTCTTTTTTCAGCAGAGTCATTGCTTAAAATCTATACAAGCGCCAAGAATGAAAAGAGAAATCGATAGCATGCCTAAAAGGGGATACAAAACAAATGATATATCAATGATTGGCTGCTGTTGATGAGCATTTAGCCAGCTTTCTGGAACTTCACCTAGGGTGTTGTAATTTTGAATTGTTAAGACATCTTGGCTAGATCTCAAAGCCCGGCACGTTTCAGTCGCTTCGCAAACAACCAATCCTGACAGAGGAAAATCAAAATTACCTGTTAGAAGTTCTATCGATTTCCCCGGCTGGATTTCAAAATTTTTCAGCCGAATTTGTGTTTGTTCAATCACTCTAGGCTCACTGTACGCTTCCGTAACGGGTGTGACATATAAAGTGAGTGCGGTCTTGTTTTCAACCGTAATGTGCCTATCACCCAGCGAAAGAATTGAGTTGTTGTTGGCAAAGACGGAAATTGATAAGCCGATTGTGGCGCAGATCATGGGGGACAAGAGCAGCGCAAAGAGAAACACGAAAAATTTCAAGAACCGCTTTTTTGTAAACATAGGCCACATTCTCAATCTGAAGCAGTTTGTTGGTCAATAGTCTAAAAGCATGATGTGGATTTAAACAACAGATTGATAGAAAATTGAGTATTCTTTAAATCTTGGTAACAATTCAGGTGTCACGCGCTATCAGCGTTATCGAAATGCTATCTGTACAGTTACAAATGTTCAATGGTAACGGCCGAAAATTATGAAGCTACAAGATGTAAAAACGTATGTGACAGTGCCGCCCACAGGCATTGGCGGGGCATTTTGGGTGATTGTCAAAATCACAACGGATAATGGGATTGAGGGGATCGGGGAGTGCTACGGCATTCCGGTTTCTGGTGATATTGCAGCCAGAATGGTGGAGGATACCTTTGAGCGTTTTATCGCAGGTGAGGATCCGCACAATGTCGAAACGATGTTCCGACGCGTTTATTCGGCCGGGTTTACGCAGCGGCCGGATGTGAGCATGATGGGGGTGTTTAGCGGCATCGAAATTGCAGTTTGGGACATTTTGGGCAAAGCGCACGGGGTGCCGATTTATCAGCTTTTAGG
The DNA here is from genome assembly GCA_039199965.1 of Chloroflexota bacterium. Taxonomy (GTDB): domain Bacteria; phylum Chloroflexota; class Anaerolineae; order Promineifilales; family Promineifilaceae; genus WTJY01. The sequence goes on from JBCCSO010000903.1 coordinate 1,177, forward strand.
CGGTCAGTTTCATGATAAATTGCGTACCTACACCTATCTCTATCCGTTGGATGTGGATGAAAACGGCATGCCGCTCCCCGGTGCGGGTGATGTCTACCACGATGGTGATGCTGCGGCCGAAGCGGCCCTGCGCTACTTGGAGATGGGGTTCACTGCTGTCAAACAAGACCCGGCTGGTCCTTACAGTTTTCAAGGAGGGCGAGAACTCTCACTTCACGAGCTGTCGCGCAGCGAATACAACGTCAAACGGATTCGTGAGGCGGTAGGCGATAGAGCGGACATTCTGTTTGGCACCCACGGACAGTGCACCACATCATCGGCCGTGCGCTTGGCCAAGCGGATTGAAAAATATGATCCGCTCTGGTTTGAGGAACCGACTCCGCCCGATCAGCTAAGTACCCTGCGACGAGTGGTCGAGTCAACGTCGATTCCAATTTCGACTGGTGAGCGGCTAACCACACGCCTGGAGTTCCATGAAGCATTGAAAGCTGGGGTAGCCATCTTGCAGCCGGACGTCGGCCGGAGCGGTGGTATTTGGGAGACGAAGAAGGTGGCTGCGCTGGCAGAGCTGTACAACGCCCAAATTGCCCCTCATATTTATTGCGGCCCAATCGCCCATGCGGCCGCGACGCATTTGGGTTTTAGTCTGCCCAACTTTCTGATTTTGGAAACAATCCAGACAGAATTTCACGACGCCATTCTGCAAAAGCCGCTTGAATGGGATCGTGGATACATGCTGCCACCCACTGATCCTGGCTTGGGCATTGAGCTAAACGAAGAGGTGGTTGAGGCGCATCCGTATACCACCGGCGGCCGTTTGCATTTAGAAATGTGCCAAGTGGTATTGCCATCTGACAACGATAAGAAAATTACTGAGCTTTAATCTATGTTTCAGCGAACAATTGATATTGACGGCAATCGTTTTTGGGGGTCTATTCAAGAGATGGCAAAAATTGGTGCCACCGTCAAGGGTGGTGTTAAGAGGCTAGCATTTTCAGACCTCGACCGGCAAGGGCGCGATGCGTTTGTCGACTACTGTATTGAACTCAATATGCAAATCAGCCGTGACGCGTTTGGCAACATCTTTGCGCTGATGCTGGGTGAACGGCAGGAGCTACCTGTGGTGATGGTAGGGAGCCACTTGGACACGCAAC
>JBCCSO010000904.1:0-2325 GCA_039199965.1 Chloroflexota bacterium
CCGATAGGCGCACACAACCTATCTTCTGGTAAGAGCAACCACTAGGAGATTTTTAACAATGGCCAAAAAATCAGACAAACTATCTGATCGCCAAGTAGGGATAGTCAAATTCATTAGTGAATATTTTAGTGAAAATGGACGCCCCCCTACAATCCGGGAAATCGGCAATAAAGTAGAGATTTCATCTACTTCTGTTGTGAACTACAACCTGACCCGGCTTCAAGATAAAGGTTATGTTATCCGTGAAAATGAAGTTTCTCGTGGATTGCGTCTGACCGAAAAAGCTCAAGAAGAGTTTGGCAAGATCAAAACTGCCATCGAAAATTTAGTTTCAATTCCAATTGTGGGTGACATCGTCGCTAGCGATCCTGTCCCCATTGGTGAAACGCAAGGCATGTATGATCCCGTTGAGGTCAGCTCCAACATGCTTAACACCCGTACACCAATCAAAGATTTATTTGCTGTCAGGGTCAACGGTGACTCAATGATTGACGCAATGATCAGCGATGGTGACACGGTGATTATGGAGCCTAAAACTGAAGTACGTAATGGGGAAATGGCGGCCGTGTGGATCAACGATGACACGATGACGCTCAAGCACTTTTTTCTTGAAGCAGATCGAGAAAATAAGTCGCAGAAAGTGGTGCGTTTACAGCCCGCTAACCCAACATATCAGCCAACTTATTACCCGCCTGAGCAGGTTCAGATTCAAGGTAAAGTTGTGATGGTCGTACGCCAGAATCCCTAAAAGCTGAACGATTCGCTCCTCAATTTAAAAAAGCCGATGGTTTTCATGAAACCTCGGCTTTTTTGTTTATTTCTAGCAATTCTAACGGGAATAGAACCTACTGAGGATCAAGAATCTCAAAAATATATACGCCCGCATCAGTATAAACGGGGGCAACTTCGTCATTCAGCAACAGCTGAGCCGGATCCATGTTGACTCCCCCACCCCCATCATTTATTCCAATATAAATATGACTGAAACTGTTGGCCCGCAGCAGATCAATCGGCTCCGGCTGGGACCAATCGTCGATGTTTTTAGCCGCATCATTAAAGCCTGAGGTAATACCAAATAATCGAGAATTATAAATATGATCGATAGGGGGCGTGCCGGTTAACCGGCCGGTCATGGGGGTGATCCACCCGCTAGCATCCGTCCCGGCCCACGTTGAGTTGAGCCACAGCCACGCATTATTCGCAATTTTTGCGTTTGGAGGCGTATTTTCATCAATCCATTCGATAGCGGCGATTTCGGCCGGTTTTCCCAAAATCGTTACGCGATTCAGAATGACAACCTGATTCTTGATCCCAAACAATCCGCTAGCCATCAGCGCAGCTCCTACAAAGGCCATCACCACAAGCCCGCCTAAACGGTGAAAGTGATTCACTATTTTGTAAAGCAGAAGAATCGCTAACCCAATTAAAATCGCTTCAGCCGCAAATGAGGCGATGTAAGCGCTGTTGACACTGGCCTGCGGCAGCAAAATCGGCCAGTTAGGATGCAGATCGGGGCCAGCAGTCATCAAATACAAAAGACCTAACCACAAACTAAGCAGCCCAGTCACTTTTAAAAACCAAGCGCCATCTGGGTCAAGCCATCGATAAACAATGGCAAAAGCAACAGCGCTGGCAGCGGCCATCCAAAACCAAAGCTCCCAACCAGCATTCACATATTGGATGGGAAATTGCAAGAGCGGCCGCCCTCCGCTGGAGCTGACCACACCTATGCCGGTGTATGTTGTCTCATTGAACAAGCGCCACAGGCGTGGAGCAACCAAACCGGCCGCAAGAAGGCCTATTACAAACAATTGGAGGATGGGGCCCCTGTAAAAAAAACTGGCTGACCATTTAGCCGGTTTTTCATGGCCTAACCAGCCAACCGCGTAGAAACCAGCCAGCACTAAACCGAATGGAATGAAATAGAAGAAGACTCTAGCGTGTAGCAGAAAGAGTCCAGCAGTCAGCAGAGCCAAAATAGCAATAGTCCAACTGCGCTGGTCCTTTTTCCAGCCTAAATGAACCAACAAACCAGCAAGTAGAGGCAAGACCAGCATTCCGCTAATTTGGGTCAGCCGCCCCCATGTTGAGTAATAAGCTGGGAACAGGAAAGGTAGTCCCACCATAAACGCCGCAATCCATCCAACTGCGCTGCGGCCGGTCAGTAGTTTTCCACCTGCGTACACGGCCAAACAGACAAGCGTAGACAGAAGCTGCATCGTCGCCAGCAGTAAATCTGGCAGCCCGATCCGATCCCCTAACATCAGAGCAATACCGGCCGAAAACGTGTGGAATCCATAGTGATAGCCGCTCCAACTGACCGGC
>JBCCSO010000905.1:0-2317 GCA_039199965.1 Chloroflexota bacterium
CAAAAACTTCAGCTTGAATTAAAGGAGCTTGAATCTAGTCTAGGTTTTCCCGGAAAAGCCGAACTGATTCAGGAGAAGAAAGCGGCTATACAAAGGCGCGAAGCGAAATATCCACCTTGCGATGATGAGGTAAAAACCTCGCCTGTCTATTTCAATACCGGCTGCTGCCGATTTGATGATGGGGACATTACCGGGATCGAGATTGATAACGGAACGATTCGCTTGATCAGATGGACAAGCGGCTCCCATGCAAGAACAGTTTTTGAGGAGGGTGCTTTAACTGATATTTTTGAGCGAATAAAAATACACTCCAAGAATTAAAATAGGTCGCTTACTTCTCTTACATATACATACGTCAGATGTGAGTCGGGTTACTGTCAACTCACCGGATGCCACTTGCAGAGTCTGTATCTACTAGTAGAGCATTTTAAATAAAGTCTTGTAGGGCGATTTAAAAGAAAAAAGTGCACCCAAAATTCATTAAAATCGCCTCACAGCCAACTGGCAGGTGATTTGATCGGGCATTTATTTTCTTTAGTTGGCCTAAATCACCGTTTGCAATACTCAAGCTCAATTTGCTTATCTGAAAAAGTTAAGGTGGGGAGCACCGGCCGGTAAACAATAGAATAGACTTGACCATCTTCATCAAAATAAAGAGGCTTCATCTGATGATTGAATAGCTCAGCAACCACGTCCACTTGATCGTCAAGTTCGGCCGCATCAAAACCAAAATCTTCTTGGTGGACTGGGCTATGCAGCTCAGCTAAGCCGGGCAAGTTGTTTGGCCACTGCCGCATATTGTTTCCTTCTGGCATCTCATCTACCGCTTCAATTTTCAGGATTGCTTGCTCTGGTACATATGGTTTAAATCGGCCGTCATCAATCGGATAATTTTGAATGAGCGCAAAGGCCTGCTCAATCTCTGGGATCAAGTAATCAACGTAGGAACTGTAGACATTGATTTGGCCTTCCACCGGGTATGCAACACGCAAAATATAATCAGATGCCCCTTCGCTAAACTCATCAAATGTTTCAAAATCGTAGTAGGGGTTTGACAGAGAATCTGTGGAATTTGTACTCAAAAAAGACTGATAATTTGTAGCTTCTAATTCTAAAAAAAGGCGGCAAATTTCTGGCTCTTGCAGACTAGACTGAACATAAAAATATCCATCGTTTGATGTTTTGCTTAAAGCAGATGCCCCTCGTTTTAATAGTAGACGGCCGTCTGTATACAGGATGAAGTCAGGTGCGCCAACCCCATAGTAGGTCACAATTGGATCAACGCCGTCTCCACCAAACTGACCAAACGAAAGCAGAATTTTTATTTCAACTTCGGCCGTTGCTATTGGCGTTTGTGTCATGGTTGGCGGCAAAGGTTTTGATGCTACCGTGGCTGCAGGCACCCTAGTTGTGTTTGTCTCGGCTGATTGACATCCGGTCATCATGATGAAGCCGAGGGAAATAAGCAAAATCCTCAGAATACGTTTCATCACCCAGTAAATGCGGTCAAAAACCATATGGGGGCCAGCAAATAAAATGGGAGCGTCAGCGGAAACAGAATCAGAGCGAATCCAAATAAGCCTGTCACACGATAACCGATAGGCATGCCTTTCATTGCTAATCGCCAAGCGCTTGCGGCCGCTTTTGCCTCCTTATCCAAACTGTTGATAAGCTTTTTAGCCTGAATCCAGCTGGCAATCCAACAGCTTAGCGGCCCGTAAAAACCGATGGCCGCAGTGGGAATTACAAACACGCCAATGTTGTCACTGGATCCTTCAGCATGCGGTAGAAAAAAGTAGCAGACAAGAACAAGACCGATAACGGCCGAAGTTATCAGGCCAAATTTAATTCTTTTCTGCTCCATGATTTCTAAATGATCTTGTGTATTCATCAGTACACCTCTTCTTGATAGTTACATAGACCCATCATGCAGTGTTTAATGACATGCTCCTTTTAGAACAAAATCAAGTTAGGCGATTTGAAAGAAAAAAGTACCTCTTATTACATGCAGCACATTAATGGTAGATGGTAGTTACACGATCAGCTAATTCCTCCAAGCAGGATGCAGCCACCCATTGCTGTCGTAATCAGACAGTGCCTGCTCAACCAGACCGGTGCAGCTATCAACATCACCGCGCAGGGTAGACCAGCGTAGGGCATCCATCCGCTGCTGGTCTTTGTTGCCCGCATAGTTCCGCTCATACAGCCCGTGTCGGCCGGCAAACTCTGAATACAGCGCGTCCCACACCAAATTAAACAGCTTGATTCGGTCCCGGCCGGCTAGATTGGTCCCCTGATAGTAAGTGTCAATGATGTG
>JBCCSO010000906.1:0-2313 GCA_039199965.1 Chloroflexota bacterium
CTGAATCAATACGCTGAAGAAAATCCTGATGAGGTGTTGCGCGGCCTTTTCCCTCTTAATGCAAAGGACATTGTGGCTGCCTTTGTTCACAAGCAGCCCCTCTTTTTTGGATTAGAAGGAACGCTAGCCGACTTATTTGGGGACGAACGGCCGTCTGACATTTCACCCCGTTTAGACAACACCAGCTTCTTGTTTCCTGATCCTGTGGCTGCATACGGCTCAAACACCATTGCTGTGGGGCCAAGTCGGACGGCCAATGGTGAAACCTTCTTGGCCGTCAACAGCCATCAGCCGTGGAGCGGCCCTGTTACATGGTGGGAGGCCCACGTCAAAAGTGAAGAAGGATGGGAAGCGGCCGGTGGTTTATTCCCCGGTACCCCATCGATTCTGCACGGCCATAATCGAGACATCGGTTGGTCATTTACTGTCAACTCACCCGACTTGGTTGATGTTTACGTGCTAGACATCAATCCAGACAATCCCGATCAATATATGTTTGATGGAGAGTGGCGCGACTTACAAATTAAGCAGCATCCTATCACGGTTAAGCTATGGGGGAATTTTCGCTGGACGGTTAACCGAGAGATCGGCTGGTCCGTTTACGGTCCGGTTATTCGGCAAGATCACGGGGTGTATGCTCTGCGTTACGCCACGCTGGGCGACATCCGACTGGTTGAACAGTTTTTCAACCTGAACAAAGCGACAAACTTTGATGAGTGGCGCAGCGTGATGGCTGAAGGACCGCTGCCGATGTTCAACGCTGGATACGCTGACAAAGAGGGAAACATCTACTACGTCTACAACGGGAGCATTCCCAAGCGGAACGATCTGTATGACTGGAGCCTGTACCTGCCCGGCGACACCAGCGATACGCTGTGGACCGAATATGTGCCGTATGAAGATTTGCCGCAGGTGTTCAATCCAGAATCTGGATTTATTCAAAACAGCAACAGCAGCCCGTTCTTTGCCACGCTGGGCGATGATAATCCCAATCCGGCCGACTATCCCGCTTGGATGGGAATTGATGATCCACAAACCAATCGGGCACTGCGCTCACTGTTTTTGTTCGAAGCTGATCAATCGATCACGGCCGATGAGTTTTATGACTACAAATTTGATGATGTCTACGATTTTGCCTCAGATGTAGCTCAGTTCCGGGATACGATTGCACGAACCCCGTGGTCAGACACAATGACGGCCGATGCAGCCGCCCATTTAGGCCTGTGGAATTTACGCACTGATCCTGATAACGAACATGCTGCTTTGGGCATTGTCACCCTTTACTACATCAACCAAATGAAAGACGACTTTGAAAATGTTGAGTTTGGGGCTTCACACTTAGCTGATTCGAAAGTGCCGCTCTGGCTCTTGTTCGACGCGTTTGAAGCAGCTGTCGACCATCTGGACACTCATTTTGGCCGTTATGATGTGGCTTGGGGTGAGGTCAACCGGTTGCGCCGGGGTAACCTTGATTTGCCGGTTGGGGGTGGGCCGGATATTTTGACCGCGCTCTACGGTAGCTTTGGGGAAGACGGCCGGATTGAAGGGAACAACGGCGATGGCTATATCATGATGGTGCAGTGGGACGCAGATGGGAACATCACGTCTGAAACGATCCATCAGTTTGGCTCCGCCACGCTTGATGAAACGTCACCTCACTACAGCGATCAATCAGAGCTGTTTGTGAATCGCCAGCTCAAACCGATGTGGTTGGATGAGGAAGATATCAAGGCCAATCTTTCTAGAGCCTACCGGCCGGGTAGCGAATAATGCTCGAGTCGAAAACGTTTATCTCAACCTTGTTCAAATACCCCGGCAAAGGTGGCTGGACCTTCGCCACCGTTCCGGCCGAATATGCACCTGACAAAACCTACGGCTGGGGACGGACACCCGTAACGGCAACAGTTGATTGACAAACTTGGGACACCAGTGTTTGGAAAGACACAAAGTCCGGTAAAACCCTATTGGCAGTCCCCAAGAAAATTCGCAACGGCAAGGGGGATGGTGATACGGTTGAGGCGAGTATCAAGTTGAGAGAGCCGTAAAAAGGATAGGATTTATGCAAAAAGTTGAAAACAATCCACAGATTGCTCAGATTACACCGATTTTTAGTCTCTAATCTGGGCAATTTGTGTCATCTGTGGATAAAAACTGAGATATTGCGTAAGTCCCAAAGGAGAGAAAATGACGAAAGAGAGAATTTTCCTGTATGTCGCGGCCGCATTTTATTTGCTGTTTGCTATTTTGTACATGGTGTTTCCGTTGACATTGGCTGGGGCGATGGGGGTCACCACGGCCGACTCAACCGGCATC
>JBCCSO010000907.1:0-2302 GCA_039199965.1 Chloroflexota bacterium
GGATCACCACCGCGCAGCCGGATCATGGCGGCACCCATCAAGGCGGTATTGGCGAAGAATATGACGGTGTAAGTAATTACATAATAAAGCAGACCGATGGCATAGGTGAGAATAGAGACCTCTTCACCTAACATAGAGTCAAACAAACCGGCCGCAAACATCGGCAAAATAAAAGTTAGCGACACCAAAATTACGCCAACGCCTGAAATAACAGGAAAGATGGCTAGCTCTTTATCTTGTTTTAAAACAGACCAGCTAGCTTTTGTGAGCTCCCAGCTGTTTTGAATTCTTTGAAACATCCTGAACCCTCCGTAAGGTTTATGACTATTAATACAGGCCTGAATCCCTTACGCAGAATTCTAGCATTGGTTCTAATTTGTTGAAATGTAATAATTCAGTCCCTATCTAAAATCTGCCAAAAGTGCGTGGCACTCCCCAGCAATACATTAAAAAATGAAGATTTTTCGTGGGGCGTGCCACGCACTTAAGTACGACAACTGAATAGCTACGTTGAAACTCAAAATCTATTCAGGAACCTAAGATTTTTCAGCAACTTTTTTGCTTGGCCGTCAAGCTACAAATCAAGCGTGACAATCTCATCCTTGGGCGGGTAGCTTGTCATCGCGTTCGACAGTAGCAATCCTGAAATCACCCCAGCTTCAACGCAGCCAAAGTTAAGATGATTGGCCACCCAATCGCCAGCCAGATAAAGATTGGCGTAATCCGCTTTATTGTAAACCGGTAGCCGATGTTGGCTGCTGCCGGGCACAGACAGAACATATCGTTCGCTAGGCTGGAGATTAGCCCGCCAGTATTGTGAATCAAAGCGTGATTCGCCTCGAGCGACAGTTTCCCGTCCATCAAACAATAGGTCCCACTTAAAGTCACGGCAACCGTCTGAGCAATGTTCAACCGCATTGGGCCACAGCCCGATTTTATTTTTCAAAAAGGCTAATGTATCTTTTTTGACCTGTGCGGTTGCTTCAGCTTGGGGAAGCTGGTCAACCGGGAGATATGGGCCGACTGACGTCATTGGCAACGGCTCTGTCTCAAGCATTGGCCCACAAAAATAAGCAACGCTCAGCGGATATTGGTTTGCCTGATACAAGTAGCATTCACGGCCGACAAGATGAGACATGTCTCCCCACGTATTTAACGCACCTTCGTTGTAAGAGACAATTGGCCGTCCCATGTGCTGCCATCCCAGCTCATAGGCGGATGGGATCATCCAAAGCTGAGCCGCCTGCGTCCTGACCGATTTAACGCTGTTAACCATCGTTTTCCATGCCGGCTTTTGCTCGATGAGCTTACCGGCAACATAGGGCAGCGCACCCAGCGATATGCCTAAGATCACATCGTCAAAATCTTTTCCAAACTCAAGCGTCTTCGTTTCGATATCGGGCCAAGGATCGCTGTAATATTCTAAATTGATCCCTTTGGCCTGTAGCTCTTCAGCTTGCTCTATCTGATCCCAAAGCGGCTCAGACGGCCAACAGGGCAAGGCGTTGACGGTAACCAGCGGCTGGTATTCATTGTCGGGCTGTTTGAGGGTCGCCTGCACACCAACTTTTATCGCCGCAATGTGGCTCCCGTCAGCGGCCGGTTGTAGTTCGTGGACCCGATGGAAATATTCAAACTTAACGCCTCGTTTTTTAAGGACTTCATAGAAGGGCGCAAAAATTGTGTCTCCCATCCCCGCTTGAAACTTCCAAAACATCGCGCCTCGTGAAGTCAGCATCGATAAAACGGTGATCCGTAGGGCGGTTCCTGCCTCAATGCGGGGATTGTTGATGTCCCCATCTTCGAACGCAAACGCGCCGTAATACACCCCCATCGCTAATGGAGAATCAATCATGATGTCGCCGTCAGGGTAAGCGTGCTTTTTTAACCATTCCCGTAGATCTTGATCGTTAATGCTGTCAAGCCCGTTAACCAGCAGATTGTCGGTTAAAAATCCGGCGATGATAGCAAAGGCAAAGTTGACGGCCGACCAGATGAAGTGCACGTTTGCATCGGTTTTAATCCTGTCTTTGACCCCGTGCCAGTAGCGGCTGATTCCCCATCGGAGCAAGCGAACCAATAGGGGTGTGCGAAAATGGGGCGGGAACCATCCGCCTGTTACGGTGTGCAAAGCATGCAGCACGCGAACGAACCCATTTGCTAAGAATGTTGCCGTGTGAGCCCCGAATCGGTGAAATTTAGCCAGCCATCCGCTTGGAAATTGCAGGTTCGTAATGCCGCTTGGTGTCGATTGCGTTTTGCCTTGCAACAAATTCCGCAGCATCTGAATCCCTTCAAACAA
>JBCCSO010000908.1:0-2288 GCA_039199965.1 Chloroflexota bacterium
ATCAAGGCAACGTGTCGGCCGGACAGGGGGTAGCGGTTCACGGCTGGGGGGGTGTTGGCCTTTCATCGATTATGAACGCCAATGCGTTGGGAGCCAACGAGATCGCCATTGATATTGATGATGAGAAGCTGGAATTTGCTCAGGCGATGGGGGCTGTGGCAACGATAAATGGGGGAGGTAAATCATCAGCCGAAGTAGTTGAAGCGGTGCGTGATTTGTCAGACGGCGGCGCACACGTTTCAGTTGATGCGCTAGGCCATCCCACTACTTGCTATAACTCAGTCGCAAACCTGCGCAGACGCGGCAAACACATTCAGGTTGGGCTGATGGCGGGGGATCATGCCAATGCTCCGATTCCACTTGGTCTAGTCATTGCGTGGGAGCTTGAGATACTCGGCAGTCACGGGATGCAAGCGCATCGCTATCCTGAAATGCTGGCGATGATCAGGGCGGGCAAACTCGCTCCTGAAAAACTGATCGGCCGGACGATTACGCTTGAAGAATCAATTGGCGTGCTAATGAATATGCCCCAGTTTGACGGCGTAGGCGTTACTGTGATTGACCGTTTTTAGATTGAATCGTTTGCAACCGGGATAATCGGTAAGCGCGCGGTGACATACCTGTCTGCTGTTTAAAAACTCGGCCAAAATGAGCTTCGCTGCTAAAGCCGCAAATCGTGGCAATGTCTCCGATCGTTTGGTGAGCGCACAATGGGTTATCGAGTAGCTGCTGGCTGAGTGCCAACCGTTTTTGCTGAATATATTTGGCGGCCGTAGTTGGCTCATTCTCAAAGAGGCCAAAAATGTAACGCTTCGAAAAGTTAAACTGCCGGGCGATTTTTTCTACTGAAAGGTTTGAATCTTTGAAGTTTGCATCGATATAATTTTTGACTTTGATGCGCCATACATCTTTTTGATCCCTATTAAGCTGCTGACCTGACAAATTGGAATTGATACTGGCAATGAGCAGAGACAGGATTGTGTTTGAGACTTGCGCGTGGTTTTGATTTGGGAGACCGTCAAATTGATTTTCAGTGTCGACAATCAGGTTTCTCGCGAGGGTAGCCATTCCGTTTTGTCCACTCACTTTGGTGGCGGTCAAATCTTCCAGAACAGGGATTTGACCAAGCAGATGCGTGTGAGGAACTTTCAGCACAAGCTGTTTGTAAGTCTGGGGGAACCTAAGTTTGTAGGGTTGTGTGCAATCGTAAAAGGCCCAATCACCCGGGCTCAAAATCGTTTTTCGGCCACCCTGCTCTAAGTTAGCAACCCCTTCAAGCTGAAAACTTATTTTGAAATAGCTTTTTGAGGTTTGGGCGATGTCTGGCTTAGACCGGCTTACTTCAACGGGTGATGAATAAACGGTGGCAAACCCGATTTTATCCAAGCCGAAAAAACTAACCCCACCAGAAAATGGGGCTGTATCTAAGCGCTGTGAGTTTAGCCGAACAAATACATCACAAATGAAGTCATTCCAGAAGGTAAAGCTCTCTCTTTGGGGGACTTGGGAAGTAGAGATTTGAGTTTTCATCAGAGATAGCCTCTGCACTTTTAAAGCTTCCAATTTACACAACTAGATTGAATATTAAATCATCAATCTAGATATATCCTAACAAACCCAATTGAATCATGCACGATTTGCTGATTTCTATGCACGAATTGAATGTTGGCTTTAAATTTCTCTCGGTAGACTCGCTTGATAGTAGGTTAAAAACTTTAATATCCCGGAGGACTTCTCATGACGCAGTACAGTAATGTAATCAATGGATCGATGGTTAATTCTGACCAGTCTTGGCCCGTACACAATCCTGCAACAACGGAGCTAATTGGCCACGCTCCTATTTCATCGGCCGATCAGGTGAATGCAGCAGTTGCGGCTGCTAAAGCAGCACAGCCCGCTTGGGCTGCCAAAACTGATGCGGAGCGCGTAGAAATTTTGATGAAGCTGCTTGAAGTATTTACAGAGAACAAGCAGTATCTGGCGGAGTGGATTGTTAAAGAACAAGGGAAGCCGCTGGCTGGCCCCGGTGCGCTGTTTGAAATGGACGCAGTAATGGGGTGGACACAAGTGCCTTTGTCTCTGGATATCCCGGTTGATGTGGTGTTTGAAGACGATGCCCGGCGGGATGAAATGCACCGCCGGCCGTTTGGCGTCGTGGGCGCCATCACACCGTGGAATTGGCCGCTCATGATTGCGATTTGGGCCGTTATACCCGCATTGCGCATGGGGAACACCGTTGTCATCAAACCGTCTGAATACACCACGTTGGGCACGCTCGAAATGGTTAG
>JBCCSO010000909.1:0-2279 GCA_039199965.1 Chloroflexota bacterium
ACAAGCGCGTCAATTGGGCCCAAGTTTTCCTGCACAAAATCAAAAATCGTTTCAGCCGCACCAACTTCTGACAGATCAGCCTCTATGCCGACTGCATGAGGTGTGATGGCCTTCAGCTTTGCTAACAGCACGTCCGCATCTGATGCGTCGCTTTCCCACGGCATTTCAGCGTCATACGGCTGCCAGTAGGTGATGGCAATATCCCATCCAGCTTTGGCCAAACTCAGGGCGATGGCTGAGCCAATGCCCAACGGTCTGCTGGCACCCGTGACAAGCGCAATCGGCTGCTTCTGTCTACTCACTTGACTCATACAGTGCACCTCCGGGCAGGATTCCGAAAATAGGGACCTCGTAAATGAGCTCCTGCGGCCGTCTAGATTCAGTGGTGAAAAGAGATAGGTCGAGCAGCTCCCATTCGTTGTAGTCTCTGAGAACCGTGAATTCACCACCGCATTCGGCCGCTTCTAAGCTGGCTGAATACGAAAATGCCTGATCATCCGGCCGGTACCGATTGACGTCAAACGGCGTTTGAATGATGTTCTGAATAAAGTTCTTGTTCCAGTCAATAAACTCGCCGCACATGCCGACATGCTCATCCAAGCTATTTTCGTCTAAATCAAGTCTGCTGCCGTCTGAATAGCTCATCGTTTCAGAGACGTTGCTAAGCGAGCTGCGGCCAGCTAACCCAAAGCCATTGCCCAGGCCGTCACACGTTGTGTCTAGGCCTCTAAATTGATAGCGATAGTTCATGATGCTGTTGTGATTTGGCTTGTAATTGCACTTATCTGCCGGTCCACCGTGACGCAGTCCTAAGTTGTGCCCTACTTCATGCATCACGGTTGCAGATGTAAATGCATCATAGTTGCTGCCGACCAAGCATCCCATCGAAACCAGTACATCGTCTCCACCGACTTCGGCCAAGCCAGAAGAACCGTTGACTTGGGTTGGATTTCGTCTGTACTCATGGATCATCAGGACATAGTGGAAATATCCTCTGCGATTCTGCTCAAAATATGACGCTTTGATTTGACTATGCTGTTCATCATCAATTTCCCCCACAAGCACCCCATCCCCGTCAGGAATTAACTGACCCTGATCTAGTGGCCAAGCATCTCCTGTATCCGAAATGAGATTAATGCCCGTTGTGCCATCTGGATTGCTAATTGGAGCGTCCGCATACGCAATACGCAAACGTTCGAGCATGAGCGGTGTTGGCTTGTGGCTGTGAAAACCGCAGTCTGTTTGTGAGCTGTTTAGCCCAAGAGAATTGTCATCAAACCAGTCAAATTCTATAAGCAAATCTTTTTTGAGGGGATTGGCTCCCATAACATCAAGCAGCAGACCATCGGCCGTGCCCAAAACCTCGTCACCGTCTAACAAACCATCCCCATCTGTGTCCGGATTATTTGGGTCAGTACCGGTGTTGCTTAGTCCAACGAACTGCCCCGTATTGGTTTCAGCACCGTTTGAAAGACGGTCGTTGTCATCATCACCATTTTCCCACGGGGTTGGTAGCGGTGTTTCTGTGCTGGTGGCGGTTGGTGTTGGCGTAGGAGACACGATCCTAACGACGACAGATGCATCAAGCTGCTCGCTGGTCCAAAAGTATACGGCGCCAACTGGCGCAGGAGACAGGGTCAGGGTGAATGATTGATTGGCCTGAACCGAGAAATCTATTTCAATTTGTGTAGCAGGTGAAGGAGGGGGTGGTGTTGGTTCGCTTGATCCTCTAATTTCAAGCGTTGGCTGAGGGATCTGAACTCTTTCCGTTTCAGTCGCTTGTAGAATGATTGGCAAATGTGCGCTTGGGGGAAGACCATAGGTCATGTTGAGTGTTTGAGTCGTGGTGTTTTGCCAAATGATTTGGCTATTTGGAATAACCTCAATATTGCTGGGAGTAAATCCATTTTCACTGATCTGAACAACGACCTGCTGGCTTGAACTGCTGCTCCGGGCATTACTGGTCCCGGCCGTATGCATAAGCAGTAGAAATAAAAAGCTGATACCCCCAATGAAGAAAAATGCTCTGATCTGATTGTTCACCCCAGTCGGTGTCATGCTTGTTTCTCCATTAAATGCAAGATGGTTTCGGCCGCCTGCTGCCAGCTAAACCGCTGAACATTGTCGTATCCGGCTGCAATTAGATTGTCCCTGAGCTTGCCATCATGCAAAACTTGAAAGACAGCATCTTTCAGGGCCGCAGCGCTTTTTGGGTCAATAGCGAGGGCGCCACCCGTGGCAGAAAGCTCTGCGAGTGAACTAGTATTGGCCGTGATCAC
>JBCCSO010000910.1:0-2273 GCA_039199965.1 Chloroflexota bacterium
CTTGATTATCAAACAGGAATCCTTCGGCCAAAAAGCGCTGATCCCGCTCTAGAGCCCGGCCGCGGCCGCGACCAAGATTCTCACCAATGACGGCCGCAAGAGCAGCATCAGGCATGTCTGCCAGCGTTACGCCCGCGAACACAGTGTCAGTAAAGAAGTCGAGCGTGCCGCTATCTAGTCCGGGGATGAACCGCATGATATTTTCGGCCGGATACGCGCTGTTTACTTCGCTCCAAGTCGTTTTTTCGGTAAAGGTCTGGCGCAGTTCATCGCTAGAGATGTTGGTCAAAAACTCATTATTTGGGTGGGCAACTACGGCCAGCGCGTCAAGACCCACGGGAATTTCAACAGGCTGAATCCCGCTGCTGGCACAGGTGATCGATTCACCCAGCGTCATCGGCCGACTGGCGTTTAGCACCTGAATATCACCAGCGCAAAATGCCTGCACACCGGCCGATGTTCCTGTGCTATCGATACCAATCGTGTCAGAAAACCCCTCTTTGCGGAAGTTGATCAAAAGCTGGCGACTCAGCGGATACACGGTTGAGCTACCGGCCACTTGAATTTCACCGGCCACAGCGTCTGGTGCACCAACATCACCGGTCAATTCTGCAATTTGAGCAAGCTGCACATCGATATTGCTTTGCGCTGCTGCGAAGTAGCCGACTTCTCCAATGACTTGATTGACGTTTTGAAGGTAGTAGGTCACATAGCCAGCAACGGCCGGATTTTCCTGCAGAGTTTCTACAGAGGTGTAGATGTACAGCGGCCGAGCGAGCGGGTATTCGCCACTGCTCGCAGTTTCGGCCGATGGCAGCACCCCGTTTACAGAAATCAATTTTAGATCGTCAGCGTTGTTTTCATAAAAAGCGTAGCCAAAATAACCGATGGCGTTTGCATTTGAAGCCACCCCATCGACCAAATCACCATCATCTTCGCTGGATGTGGTGTTGGGCAGCCCGATCATTTCTGTTTCATAATGGGTCCGCACAAGGGTCTCTGGCTGCACCTCGTTTTCAACAGCCACGTAGCCAAATGCTTCGTTAATGATGTTGAGCAACAGCACAACCAGCACGAGCATGGCCACAAACAGTGACATCAAGAACAGCGAGCGCCAAATTGAGCCGCGTCGTTTGCGGCCGTTGATGAATACACGCAGTTCGTCGTCAATCGGGTATAGGTTATCTTTAGAAGCCATTAGTCGTACACCTCACGGAAGCGTTCTACGATGCGGCGGCTGGATATATTCAGCAGCAGTGTAATCGAGAACAAGACCAAGCCGATTGCGAAGATACTGTTGTAGTCGATAGAGTTATAGCTTAGGTCACCACCAGAAATACGGACAATGTGACCGGTCATGGTTTCAGCCGATTGCAGCGGATTTAGCGGAGTAGCAGACACATCGTTAAAGATATTTATCCAGTCAAAATTGCGAGGCCCCGCACCAGCGGCAACGGCAACAATCATCGTTTCACCAATCGCTCGGGAGATGGCAACCACAAAAGCGGCCGTCACTCCAGACAGGGCGGCCGGGAGCACAACCCTGAGCGCAGTTTCCAGCTTGGTTGCCCCCAACCCGTAAGATGCCTGGCGCAAACTATCAGGTACCGCGTGCAGGGCATCCTCACTCATTGAGCTCACCAGAGGAATGATCAAAATACCGACCACAATACCGGCCGAAAGCGTGTTGAAAACCTGTAGCCTATCCCCCAAGAAGTTCCCCAGAAACGGCGTCATGAATGTCAGTGCAAAGTATCCGTAGACAACGGTCGGAATACCCGCCAACACTTCCAAAATAGGTTTAAGGATGCTTCTGGCTCGCTCAGATGCATATTCGCTCAAATAAAGCGCACTGGCCAACCCCAATGGAAGCGAGACCAGCATGGCAATGAAGCTGATCATCAAGGTAGACATGATCAGCGGCCACATTCCAAATTGCTGTAGCCTTGGCTGCCATCTGGACCCTGAAAACACTTCTCCCACCGTCACTTGGACAGATTTGAAGATATCTTCGTCTTCACCGTGTGTAGCAGGAATCGTATCCCGAAAACCACGAACAACCGTTATGGTTTGTCCATCAATAGCTTCGACCTGCATCAGCTCTTCATCGACTTGGATGATCATGCCAAGTTCCAAATCTGACCCACTGGTTGTGGTTTCAAAAGTGGTCACTTCAGGTCCAATTTCTGTGACGACAGATTTATTGGTTCTTTCAAATACCTCACGGGTAAAGAAGGCAATAGACTCATTTAGCAAAATAACAACAATTCCGA
>JBCCSO010000911.1:0-2272 GCA_039199965.1 Chloroflexota bacterium
CTTCAAGATGAGACTCTTATGCCTGAGCCCAGCTTCACTGTTCTGGGGTACTTGATCATCCAATTATCTCTGAAATGACCATGTTCCCAATATACAAGACTGAGCACTCGCACTGAGCTTGCCGAAGTGTGTCGAAGGCGAGGTCACATTTTGCAAATACTTTTGTTACAGAGTATTTAATTTGCCCAAACTCAAAATTTGAACCACAATCTGCTCATCATTTTGCCGATTAATCTGGGAGCCAAGTTAACAGGAGAATAAGATGAGCAACCCCACTGTTGTCATAAAATCTGGACGAGTTGAGGGAATCCAACAAGAAAACGTTTCTGTCTTCAAGAGCATTCCGTATGCCAAAGCACCGGTTGGCGATCTGCGCTGGCGGCCGCCGCAGCCCGTAGGCCCGTGGACCGGCACATTTAAGGCTGACAAATTCGGCCCTATGGCCATGCAGCGCGGGGCTGAAATGATGGAGTTCTTAAACAACCTAATGGCCGGTCAGGGGATGGGGAAGCTCAAAATCTGGTTCTTCAAAAACATGATCAAATACGGGCCAAGACCGGCCCAATCCGAAGACAGCCTGCATCTCACCGTCCGCTCGCCTAATCTAGATAACTCTGCCAAACTGCCCGTCATGGTCTGGATTCACGGCGGTGCTCATCAGGACGGCAGCAGCGTTGAGCCCTTTTACGATGGGAACGCTCTGCCAGAAAGGGGAGTCGTGACCGTCACCATCAACTACCGCTTGGGGCTGTTGGGCTTCATGTCCCACCCCGAGCTGAGCGCAGAATCTGAACACGGGGTTTCCGGCAATTATGGGATGTTGGACCAAATTGCGGCCCTTGAGTGGGTGCAGCAAAACATTGAACAATTTGGTGGCGACCCTGACAATGTGACAATTTTTGGTGAATCGGCCGGGGGAGAGTCGGTCCTGCACCTCATGTGCTCACCACTAGCCCGCGGGCTTTTCCACAAAGCCATCCCGCAAAGTGCCGCCACTGGTGCGCAGTATGTGCATCTGAAAAAACCGTTTGGCACCTTCCCATCGGCCGAAGCTCAGGGTGAGGCGTTCATGACGCGGGCCGGAGCCAAATCAATTAGCGACTTGCGCAAAATGTCGGCGCAAGAGCTGCAAAAAGTTGTGCAGGCCGGTCACTTTGAAGAAGGCAACTTTTACCCTGTTATCGATGGCTGGTCACTGCCCAAATCGATCCCGCAAACCTTTATCGATGGGGATCAGGCGAATGTTCCGCTTTTGATTGGCACCAACGGTGATGAGAGCACCCTTTTCGCATCGATCATGGAATCGCCGCTGATGGAGTATGCGCAGGTGCCCAACCCAACCAGCGGCCTACCCGACTACATGCAGGCTGAGTTCGGAGATGATTTAAATCGCGTGGTTGAGCTGTATCCGGGACTTGAAAACTGTGAGCCCAAAGCGGCCGTTGATCTGCAGGGGGACACATTTTTTGGTGCTCCAACCCGACTTTACGCTGGTGAACACAGCCAAAACGCCCCAACCTATCTGTATCACTTCCGCAGAACCTCGCCGCTTCCGGGGCAAACGGGCGGTGCGTTCCATGCGGGTGAACTCGCTTTCGTTCATGGCACGTCAAGCCCCATCGTCCACTTTACTGAGGCGGACCAACCGCTAGCAGACACGATGCAAACGTACTGGACCAACTTCGCCAAAACGAGCGACCCCAATGGCAGCAGCTTACCGCAGTGGTCAACGTTTGATGACAGCAATCCTAGCTGGATGACGTTCAACACGGGTGATGTGCGGGAACGGCCGATTGAGTTAGAAGAGCAGTATCAGATCTTTATGCGCCGGATCGGCCGCAAGCTAGATATGATGCGTGAGCTTGAGTCACCGACTGAAGCCATCCCGGCCGATTAAGTTTGTTCTTATGCTAGCCTAAAACCCTTCTCCCTGAGGGAGAAGGTGACCCCAAAGGGGTCGGATGAGGGGGAGCGGTGGACATGGAATCAATTTTTCCAGTTCACCATTCATTAGCAACAACCTAAAACCAGACTGGTGTTTTGCACACATTTTGACACGGCTCTATAAATTATTTGGCGCACTTTAGGTGCGCCTTTTCTATTTTCTTGGTAACTTTTCAGCATAAGGCATAAATGCCTCTGCTACTAACACCGCCCTTCGGGCTGAGCTAGCCCGAAGGGCGGTGTCAATAGCCGCTGGGCTTTAGCCCAAAAGCAAAAAATCAATATCCATCACCAGCGAGAAAACCAGATGTCAACAGTCCCCTTAACC
>JBCCSO010000912.1:0-2250 GCA_039199965.1 Chloroflexota bacterium
CGCCGCGATTCAGTGGGTGAAGAGTCCCATCGTTTGCTCAAAAAACAGACTGATATTGGTGACTTTGTCCAAGCCACCGGCGAAATTTTTCGTACGCGCATGGGTGAGATCAGCTTAAATGTGTCTGACTGGACGATGCTAAGCAAGGCGGTTAGCCCGCTGCCTGTGGCCAAAGAGTCTGAGGTGGATGGCGAGGTTGTGCGGCACAGTGCTTTCGCAGATGTTGAAGAGCGTTTCCGCCAGCGGTATGCAGACTTGGCCGTAAACCGCGAGGTGCGAGAAATCTTTTGGGCACGGGCCAAAGTGATTCAGGCTATCCGCAAGTACCTAGATGATCTTGACTTTCTGGAAGTTGAGACCCCGATCTTGCAGCCCATTTATGGTGGCGCGGCCGCGAAGCCGTTTACAACCCATCACAACCAGCTCAAGCAAGATTTATACCTGCGCATTTCGTTTGAGCTTTACCTGAAAAAGCTTTTGGTAGGTGGTATTGAACGCGTGTATGAAATCGGCCGTGACTTCCGTAATGAAGGGGTTAGCTTTAAGCACAATCCTGAATTTACACAGGTTGAGTTTTATGCCGCTTACTGGGATTACAATGATGTGATGCGCGCCACTGAAGGGATGGTTGCGGCCGCTTGTATGGCGGTCAACGGCTCTCTCCAAATTGCATATGACGGGCATGAAGTAGACTTGACCCCCCCGTGGCCCCGCGTCACCATGCGGGATGCCATCATGCAGCACTCAGGTATTGACTACATGCAGCACCGCACGGCCGATGAATTGGCTACTGCAATGGGATCTAAAGAAGGGGCGAAAGGACAGGCGTGGGGCAAACTTATTGATGAGCTATTTGGTGAGTTTGTTGAGCCAAAGCTAATTCAGCCAACTTTCATCATCGACTATCCGCGCGAGATTTCACCATTCGCCAAAATGATTCCAGATGACCCATCACACGTAGAGCGCTTTGAAGGGTTTATTGCAGGGATGGAACTGTGCAACGCATTTACAGAGCTAAACGATCCACTTGATCAAGAAGATCGCTTTATCGAAATGCAGGAAATGTACAAATCTGATGATGACGAGAGCAATCCGATCGATGAAGATTATCTGCGGGCGATGCGTTACGGCATGCCGCCAAACGGTGGGTTCGGCATGGGGATTGATCGCTTGACGATGCTGCTTACCGATCAAAAAACCATCCGTGAGGTGCTCCTATTCCCTCACTTACGAGAGAAATAGTTGGCTCATCTACGGAATGTGTGCAAAAGACCTTTCAGGTTTTCAAAACCTGAAAGGTCTAATGAAATCGCTGCCAAGCCAAAATGAAAATCACACGGTCGCAAGCACAACGGTACCAAAGAATACGCACGCTGGATCAGATGCAGAGCCTTGATCCAGTTGATTTTGAGCGGTATTGTGCTTGGCTGTATCAGAAAGAGGGATACACGGTTCAAGAGACCAAAACGAGTGGGGACGAAGGAATTGACCTGCTGCTCAAAAAAGGTGGCAAAAAAGTGGTCGTTCAATGTAAGCGATATGCGGGCAACGTTGGGCAACCGGTTGTGCGAGATCTTTATGGAGCGATGTTTCATGTTGCGGCTACAGAGGCGCATGTGTGCACCACCGGCCGACTATCGCGTCAGGCAGAGCAGTGGGCGGCCGGTAAACCGATTGAGCTGATTGATGGGAACGACATGGTGGCGTGGGCCAGCAAATGGCGCCGACAAGAGGCAGACAGTCAAGGGGCTAACATCATTTGGACGACGGCCGGAGCGCTGGCAATCGGAACGGTTGTTTTTGCCGCGATTGCGTTGTTAGTGGGCGGCTGGTTTTTCTTTAATCAGCGTACGTTACGGCCGCCAGCAACCCCTGTTTTGGTGATACCCGTATTGCCAACCATAACTCCTGTAGGTGGCGTAGATGCCATCGATCCGGTGCCAACAGAAGCATTGCCTGAAGAACCGAGTGAGTCTGAAACCGAAGAATCACCTCAGCTGGTTCCCACATCTACATTACCACCTGAACCGACTGAATCTGTTCCAATCAGTAGTGGCACCAATGTGGATGTCCCTCGTCGGACTGAAGATCTAAAAATTGATGGATTGATTGAAGAGTGGGGGAATCCCGTCGCTCAATCAAATGTGATCGTTTACACTGATGCCAGCTGGGACAACACAGATGACCTTGAGGCGACTTGGTATCTTTCGTGGGATGAAGGTGCCCTTTATTTAGCTGTTCAAGTAGTAG
>JBCCSO010000913.1:0-2224 GCA_039199965.1 Chloroflexota bacterium
AAGCCGGATTGAGCACAATCACTTCGTCATCTGGCTCAAGGATGGCGCGCGCTGCTAAGTAAATCCCTTCTACCGGCGTTCCTAGCACAAGAACATCGTCAGCCGCAACCGTGTTGTATATGGCCGCAATCCCATCTCGCAAGTGTGGATTCCCCTGAGATTCAGTATACCCCATCGTCTCACGGCCAAACTGCTCCAGTGACAGGTCAGCCATCTCACACAGTTCTGCAACGGTGATCGTTTCACAGTCAGAATTACATAGCTGATAGGGGGTATTGAATTCATATTTTGCGTAAAAGTGTTCAGTTTCAAATGGTGCGATTTTCATAGACCCGATTATCGCAAAAAGATATCAAGCTTCCCAAGGATTAACCAAATCGATTTCTGCTTGTCTAAAATCTGGCACGTTGCGTGTGACCAATTTCGAGCGGTGTCGCTTGAAAAAAGCTGCAATCAGCGCATTAACCTACCTGCACTCTACTTAGAACCTGAGTATATCTCAGTTAGTTCGTCAACTATCAAATGACCTTCCACATGACGACAGGCACTCCGTCATATGACCGTTAGTCCCCTAAGATTCAATCATCAACCAACCACAAACTTTTTTATTTTTCAGGAAGGAATCAGATGAAACGTTTTCTAGCAACAGTCACTATTGTATTTGGAGTTATTTTGATCGGATTAAGCTACGCGTCATACGCACTACTGGGGAATTGGGGGGTCACGTTGCCCCGTCACATAGACAACGTGGATGCATTTATGGATAACCGTCGAGCAGAAACCGGTGTTCCCGGTCTTGCAGTTGGCGTACTGAACAAAGACGGGCTGCAGTGGGATGGTTACTACGGCACTTCAGATGGTGCAGCACCGGTCACAGACGAAACAATTTTCATGGTGGCATCTGTTTCAAAAACAGTCGTCGGCACGGCCGTTATGCAATTGTGGGAGCAAGGAGAATTTGATCTAGATGACAACATCAATGATTACTTGAGTTTTGAAGTACAAAATCCGCACCAGCCAAATGAGCTGATCACCTTTCGCCATTTGATGATCCATCGTTCAACCATTATTGATCGTGAACCGCTGTATGATGATATGTACACGCTTGAAAATGGTGGCGATTCTGAATGGGGAATGGCTGAATTTTTAGAAGCTTATTTCACCCCGAACGGTGAATTCTATTCGGCCGACAATTTCTTGCAGACGACACCCAACAGCCAGTTTGAATACTCGAACTACGGAAACGCCCTATTGGCCGTGCTGGTTGAAGAAATCTCTGGAGAACCATTTTCACAGTATGCCCAAAATCACATTTTTGAGCCGCTGGGCATGACCAGCAGCTACTTTTTACTCAGCGACATCCCGGCCGATGTTGACACGGCTACCCCGTTCTTAGAAGGCGAAGCGATTCCACAGTACAACTTCCCAGACTACCCGTCCGGAAGTTTGCGCACCAACATCAATGATCTCAGCAAGTTTGCCGCGTTTTACCTAGACCCGGCCGGTCATGACTCCGGGCTGCTCGAGCCAGAAACTGTGGCAATTATGTTTGGCGAGTATGGAGAATCGGCCGACTTGGGTGAAGGTGAAATGGGCTTGGTCTGGGTGCACATGGATAGCTTGTTGCTCAACGCCATTGGCCACACCGGCGGCGACTACGGGGTATCCGCTTACATCATGCTTTACCCAGATGACGAGTATGCTACGCTCATGATGCAAAACGGGAATTCATCTTCAGTCTTCATTGAGCGCAGCATTTTGAAACGGCTCAAAGAAGAAGGGGCCAAGCTCAATTAAATTCAGAGACCAGACTGGTTTTGAAAACCAGTCTGGTCTGCTTGCATTAGATTTTCAACTTCAAAATTAGATGTATACTCTCAACTTCTGAAAACAATCACTACTTGAACAAGAGCGCGAGAGGAAACATGAACAATTTAAAAGTTGGACTTTTAGGGGGCGGCTCATGGGGAACCACCGTGGCATCACTGACGTCACGGAATGCAGACACAACGATCTGGGCACGCAATCCAGACACCGTCAGAGAAATCAACACCCATCACACCAATGAAAAATATCTGCCCGGCGCCAAGCTCTATCAAAATTTAAAAGCGGCCGAAACCATTAAAGACACCGTCAAAGATGCGGACGTCATCGTCATGGGGATTCCGGCCCAGCAGTTCCGCAACGTGCTCAAACAGGCCAAACCTCATATCCGGCCGTGGGT
>JBCCSO010000914.1:0-2223 GCA_039199965.1 Chloroflexota bacterium
TCGGTAAACACACCGTGTTTAGCCTGTCCAACGTTTGCATTCAAGACGCGCATGCCACCAAGCAAAACGGTCATCTCCGGTGCACTCAGCGTTAGCAACTGGGCTCGATCCACCAGCAATTTCTCTGCCGGTATGGTGAACAGACCTTTAGCATAGTTGCGGAAACCATCTGCAGCCGGTTCGAGGGCAGCAAAGGATTCTACATCTGTTTGCGCCTGCGATGCATCAGTGCGTCCGGGGGTGAAGGGGACTTTGATATCGTACCAACCCGCATTCTTGGCCGCTTGCTCAATACCTGCACATCCACCCAGCACAATCACATCAGCTAACGAAACCCTTTTATCACCAGACTGAGCGTTGTTGAAGGTACCCTGGATTGCTCCTAGAGTCTGCAGCACAGTGGTCAGCTGTTGCGGCTGGTTGACTTCCCAATCTTTTTGAGGAGCCAAACGAATGCGTGCGCCGTTGGCACCGCCCCGCTTATCAGAGTCACGGAATGTTGATGCCGACGCCCAAGCCGTTGAAACCAGCTGAGAAACCGTTAGACTCGACGACAAAATCTGTTGCTTAAGAGCGGCAATATCGTTCTCATCAATCAGTTCATGGGTAACGGCAGGAACCGGATCTTGCCACAACAGCTCTTCTGATGGTACTTCAGGACCCAGGTAGCGCGAGATAGGGCCCATATCGCGGTGGGTTAGCTTGAACCAGGCCCGAGCAAATGCATCAGCAAACTGTTCTGGATGCTCAAAGAAGCGTCGCGAAATTGGCCCATAGATTGGATCCATTTTCATCGCCATATCTGCTGTCGTCATGATCGGCGCATGCCGTTTTGATGGATCGTGGGCATCGGGTACCGCACTGGCCGCTGCGCCATCTTTGGGAACCCACTGATGGGCACCCGCAGGACTTTTTGTTAGATCCCACTCATAGCCAAACAGATTTTCAAAGTAGTTGTTGTCCCACTTAATTGGGTTTGTGGTCCATGCACCTTCAATACCGCTGGTTGTTGCATGAACACCCACGCCGCTACCAAAACTGTTCTTCCAGCCTAGACCCTGCTCTTCAAGACGTGCTCCCTCAGGCTCTGGACCCACAAGTGCCGCATCACCCGCACCGTGGCATTTACCAAACGTATGTCCACCCGCAACGAGGGCAACGGTTTCCTCATCATTCATCGCCATCCGTCCAAAGGTCTCACGAATGTCTCGGCCTGACGCGATTGGATTCGGATTGCCGTTTGGACCTTCTGGGTTGACATAAATCAGGCCCATCTGAACAGCGCCCAGGGGATCTTCAAGCTCACGATCCCCCGTATATCGCTTGTCGCCCATCCACTCGGCCTCAGAACCCCAGTAAATATCTTCTTCCGGCTCCCAAATATCCTCACGTCCACCGGCAAAACCAAATGTCTTGAATCCCATGGACTCTAGGGCACAGTTGCCAGCTAGGATCATGAGATCGGCCCAAGAGACTTTTCTCCCATATTTATGCTTGATGGGCCAAAGCAGTCGGCGAGCCTTATCCAGATTGCCATTGTCAGGCCAGCTGTTGAGAGGCGCAAAGCGTTGGTTGCCGGTAGCCGCACCACCGCGTCCGTCGCCAATGCGGTAGGTGCCCGCACTGTGCCAGGCCATGCGGATAAAGAGTGGCCCATAGTGACCGTAGTCGGCTGGCCACCAATCTTGAGATGTGTTCATCAGGCCAAAGATGTCTTCCTTGACGGCATCTAAGTCAAGAGTTTTGAACTCCTCAGCATAGTTAAATACCTCACCCATGGGATTAGACTTTTGGGCATGCTGATGGAGGATTTTGAGGTTTAACTGATTGGGCCACCAATCTCGATTAGACGTTCCAGTGCCAGCGGTAAATTTGGGGGCTCCGCCCGAAAATGGGCATCCACTGCCCGTAGCCTGGCTACTCTTTGTATCCATTAGGTCGCTCATGTTATCTCCTATGTCGTGCCTATTGCGAACTTTTTGACTTTCTACCGATACACCAAAGTAGGTAAGAAAAAGCTGAATCAAATTGTTGGTAACCAACATGAATCACAATATGATTTAACTCGATGATAAACCCTAATTGTGCAGCTAAAAAACAAATTCTCAAAACTTTATTTTTATAGAGTTTTTCCTATAAGAACAAAGTTCAAATAACCTTACTTCAGTAATTTGGTTTCCTATACTTAAAATAATATTCTGTGTAATTTTTAGCAATTAAAAA
>JBCCSO010000915.1:0-2217 GCA_039199965.1 Chloroflexota bacterium
CCCGCCCCGTTGGAGCCCAAGAAGCCGACCATCTCACCCGCCTGAATATCAAACGTGACACCATCTACCGCTTTGACCTGAGTCGTTTTCCGATTAAAAAAAGATTTGATTGAGCCCAAAAAACCCGGCTCTTTCTGATGAACGGTATAGTACTTACACAGGGAATCAACTGTAATTTTAGCCATGGAATTAAAGCGCCTCGAAAATTTCTGTCTGGGAATCCTGCGTTTAGAGGCCATAAAGCATCAAAATCCCAGCAAGATTTGTAATTGAAAAACAGTGAGGTCTACGTATCAAACTTCATGATCAAACTGAAAATCAGGAATGTTTTTGCGGACGTGGTCTAAGTGCCAAAGTGCTTCTTTGAACAAATTGCCTACGTGACTATCATCAACCGAATAAAAAATCTGAGTCCCTTCTCGCCGTCTTTTGACCAGTCGAATGCTGTGCAGCTTGGCCAAGTGATGGGAAACGGTAGGCTGAGACACGCCCACAGCTTCACACAGCGCGTTGACATTCATCTCTTGTTGCGTGAGCAAATAAATAATTTGAGCCCGCGTATTATCGGCTAAGGCTTTGAAAGTTTGGGTGACGCTGTCTAAAACTTGAGGATTGAGAGGTTGAGGTATGTTCATAGATTTAAATATTTATACGTGTCAATATACAAATATTATTGCAATATTTTGTCCATGGCAAATCATCTGGCAGGTGCGATAATTACCTTCTAATCATTTTTGAGGAGAAAAGAGATATGGAAACATCTGCTATCCGGCCGCGCCGTAGCCTGATATTTTTCCCCGGTAACAAACCTGAACTGCTGCAAAAAGCACTGGCAACCGGTGCAGACATCATCACGGCTGATCTAGAGGACGCGATTGCTCCGGCTGATAAAGCACTAGCGCGCACAGAGACGTTTAAGCTGTTTGCGGAGCTTGAAGCGGGTGAGCAAGAGTGTTTGGTGCGCATCAACAGTATTCGTTCGGCCGATGGGCTAGCTGACTTACAAATGCTTCTAGAGTCTCCGAATCCGCCCAGCGCCCTGATGCTGCCCAAAGTCAAATCTGCGGATGAGATCAAGGTTTACGAAGACCTTCTGATTGGGGACCACGCCCACATCCGGCTGCACCCCATCATTGAAACCAACGAGGGGCTTGCCGCCTGTCACGAAATTGCTCAGGCCAGCGATCGGATTGACTCGATTTTATTTGGCGGCGTTGATATGGCGGCCGAACTGCGTATTGAAATGACATTTGAGGGGCTGGCCTATGCTCGTTCAAAAGTGGCGCACGCGGGGGCTACGGCCGGGGTAGACGTGATCGATGTGCCCTATCTCGATTTCAAAAATATTGACGGTATGCGGGATGAAGCTAGAGCCGTGCAGCGATTGGGCTTTACGGGGAAAGCGGCCGTGCATCCCAAACAAATCGGACCGCTAAATGAAATCTTTTCTCCGTCGGCCGAAGAGGTCGAGCGCGCTAAACGCATTATTGCCGCTTTTGAAGAGCAGGGGACCGGCCTTGTGGTTGTAGACAATAAGCTCATTGAAAAACCGGTTTTGCGCAGTATGTATCGTCTGCTGGCTATTGCTGAAAAGATGAGAACCGTTTAACCCATCAATTTACACCAAATAGACCAGACTGGTTTTTACTCAATAAACGAAATCATGAACAATCAACAAATTACTGAATTAAAAAACCGAGTGTCGTACGGCGTTTCACCCGCGTTAGCCACCCCTTTGGCCGGTTATGAGGTCAAGACTGATGTTGCGGCCGAGCTAGCCACATGGCTAATTGAAAAGGGGAGCAAAGGGCTTTTCATCGGGGGGACAACGGGTGAGGGGATCACCCTCGGGCTTGAGCAGCGCAAACGGCTACATGCGGCCGCTGTTCCCGCCTGCACAGCGGCCGGGGGGGTGGCGATGGCGCACGTAGGTACCAACAATCTGCGCGACACGCTCGATTTAGCAAGCCACGCGGCTGAGAACGGTGCAGACATCATTGCGGTGCTGCCCGGCTTCTTTTACGGCTTGGCTGGTGACGCCATTTTTGACTATTTCAAAGCGATCTCAGACGCGCTGCCAAACATTGGCCTGATGTTTTATGACATTCCCCACCTGGCCGTAAACGGAGCATCGCCTGCCCTAACCAAGCGGATGTGTGCAGAGCTACCCAACTTTGTGGGGCTTAAATCAAGCCGGAAAGATGCGCTACAGGTGCG
>JBCCSO010000916.1:0-2216 GCA_039199965.1 Chloroflexota bacterium
CAAAAAAGCAGTTTTGAAGGAACGCTCAGTCAGTTATGACAGTTATTTAGCTCACGTTCCTTAGTTGAATAAATATGTTCCAGTGCTGTTTACTAGACAAATGAAACTTATTCATTCTCTACCGGTCTAAGTAAATAACCCTCTCAAGTCTCGCTTGAGCCACAGGCCCTGCCTGACCCTCTTTCTCAAATCGAATTATTTGTATAAGTGCCTTCAGGTCTGTTCATGCTGCCTGAATCACAAATGTACAGGAGTAAACCCATGACAGAAGATGTCAATACCCCCATGTCGGGAGATGAGACCGCGCCTCTTTCCATAAAGGATGTTTTAAAAATTACGAACTACCGTCAGCTGTGGTTTGGCCAAATTATCTCTGTGTTTGGTGATTCGTTAACCAACTTCGGACTGGTTTTACTCGTCAATCTAATCACGCAGGGATCGGCCGCATCTATCGCTGGGCTGCTCATCGCGATTGGGTTGCCCAAGGCAACGATTGGACTAATTGCAGGGGTTTTAGTAGATCGCTTCTCACGCCGTCGGGTCATGATTTTATCCAATGTCATGAGCGGTGCGATGGTATGTTGCTTCATCTTATACGCAGTGATGGGCTGGCAAAATATCTGGTTTTTGTACGCGGTTGCATTTATCAACTCCACCATCGACAGCTTCTTTATGCCAGCTAGGTCAGCCATCACCCCAAATCTGGTGCCACCCCATGGGCTTATGGCAGCTAATTCACTAGGTCAGATCAGCATGGTTCTGTTTCGGGTGATAGGAACGGCCGCAGCCGGGTTCATCATTGGCGTGTTTGATGCGTACTGGGCGGTATTCACTCTGGATGTGATTACATTCTTATTCGCAGCATTCTTTATCTCCCGTATTGTTCTTGAGGAAAAAACACAAAAAACTACCGGCAATACGGCCGAACAGATCAAGAAAATACGGCTTGAGTTGGGTGAAGGGTTACAGACCATCGCTAAAAATCGCTTGCTCAAGGGCATAGCAGTTGGATTCGGTGCGGCAATGTTGGGGCTAGGTGCTATCAACGTTCTTCTGCCGCTTATTGTCATCAACGAGCTAAACGTAGCTGAGACATGGTTTGCTGCTCTTGAATTCTCCCAAGCGTCAGCCATGATCATTTCTGGAATTTTCGTTACCGCCCTAGCAGCAAGGTTTAAAGCAACTCGCATTGCAGCAACATCATTGTTGCTGCTAGGAGTTCTAGTTACATTTCTTGCTCCGCTAAGCGCATTGTGGCAGCTATTTCCCCTCTTGTTTGCAATTGGTCTGGCAGTGACGCCGATGCAGGCGGCATCAGCCACTATTATGCAAACAGCAACAGATGAAGCGATGTTGGGACGCGTTGGCTCAGTCGTTGGCGCCATTATTGAAGTGGCTGCGCTAATTTCAATGATGGGAGCTGGATTACTGGCAGAAACCCTCAGCAGCCGAACTGTTTTCTTAATTGGTGGTGCAATTGTTTGTTCGGCTGCACTGCTAATGATGTGGATATTTAGAGGCGCTGAATCTGGAAAATCAGCAGAAAACACGGTACTGCAGGAGGCTCTTTAATGTTGATTTTACTTAATATCCGTGCAGACCTTTTACAAGGTCACATTTAATTGAAATTATTTATTCGTTTGGAGGTAACCGGATGATGATTATGACAGGCATTCGCATCGACTTGTTCTAAAAGACAGTCGATTTTCAAAAGGCTAGTCCATGAGTGGGCTAGCCTATTTTTTTTGCCCTAATCGCGCTTTTTGGTTTTCTGACTTGAAACGGCCGAATTCAAAGTCACGCTTTTTCAAATGCTTAGTTTTCCGGCCGGTCACTCGCTCCCGCCACATTTTAAAGCTAGACGGCTTCATCTCACGCCGCATCAGCTTAATAACATCCTTCTCTTTTAGGCCAAATTGTTCCTCAATCGCATCAAACGTTGTGCGGTCTTCCCACGCCATCTGAATAATCCGATCAATAGAACGGACATCCAGATCAGTTAATTTAACTTTAGCTTTTTTACTCATCGGCAGAATAGTAGCCAATAATCAGTAACTTTAAGTTAGATCGATCCTACGTTTATAAATCCAACTGCTTGAGAAATGCGGCTCCGGCCTCATCTGAATTGTGATCGAGCGCAAAGGTGTAGGCTCTGTAGGTGATTTCCTGATTCCGGCCGCTGAGCGGTGTGTTCGGCCGGATAGGGTACACCAATC